>SKYG01000054.1 GCA_007128045.1 Bacteroidales bacterium
CAGGCAGAGAAACGGCTTGATCAGCTGACCTCTCTCGCCAACACAAAGATCACACCTCATACCCGGTTTGTGGTCGCCCCTGAAGGGGCCAACCCACGGGGCGTGTGGATGCACGAAACCGAATCTCATTTTACCATTCAGGCCTTTCGGGATCATATAGCTCAGCATCCCGGACTGGCATGGGTATTGGGAAGCTTCGCCTATCAGATGTATGAGGCCAATGAACCAAGACCCAGGAGCGCAGCGCCATACAGAAATGGAGACTCCTACTATGACGTGTACAACTCAGCCATCATGATTGAAGCCGGCCGGCCAGTCGCATTCTACCACAAGTCGAAGCTGGTGCCGGGAATTGAGAAGATGCCTTTTTATACTGTGCTGTGGCCTCTGGGGATGCTGGTCGAAAAATTCGGAGGGACGCAGACAAGCCTTGGTACACAAGACCACCGGGCGGTATTTGAGTCGGCTTCCGGCTATAAGGTGGCTCCCGCCATCTGTTATGAGTCTATCTACGGCGACTACATGGGCGAGTACTTTCGGCGCGGTGCCGGGCTGATCTTTATTGTCACCAACGACGGCTGGTGGCGCAACACACCGGGACACAGACAGCACAACCAATATGCCAGACTGCGTGCCATTGAATCACGCCGCAGCATAGCCCGGTCGGCCAGTACCGGCATATCATCGTTTGTCAACCAAAAAGGCGAGGTGCTTCAACAAACCCAATGGTGGGAGACCACGGCTATATCCCATGAGCTGAACCAAAACTACATGCTCACCTTTTACAGCCTGCAAGGCAACTTTCTGGGAACACTTTCCCTGTTCCTGACAGCATTGCTGTTGCTATATATGATCACGCAAAGGATCATCAGGCACCGCAAATAGTTGGAGTCTGCCCATAATGTCCGATATCTGCATTAAACTTGTCAGAGCATTGTTCATGGCGGGTTATCAGGACTCAGCATTTTCGTTCTTCGCATGCTTTGGCCTTTTACATCCTGACCCAAACAAGCGGCTTTCTGTGCAGACTCTGAGCGGCTTACATCCTAAAGTCGGGCGACAGGTATATGGGATGTTTCTGAAAAAACAATGAGGTGTTTTCTGCGGCTTCCTCGACGGGCCGAAACGTATAGCCTGTGGCTTTGATGACCTTTTCGTTGGAGAAGTAACGTTTCACATTGCCGCTACGTGCTGTTTCACGGGTTATGAGCGGCTTTTGCCCGGTTAAAAAGCTCCTGACCTTCTCCAAGCGCCATGCCATCTCAGTCAAAAACCTGCCGGCACGGTAGCGGGGCGGCCGGGTACCGGCATACTTTGCAAACAAAGTGAACAGATCCCGGTATGGCAGATTCTCACTATTGATAATAAAGCGCTCGCCAGAGATATCTCCCTCCATTAACAACACCATAAGCCGGGCCACATCCCGGGCATCAACAAAGCCGGTGACCCCATTTGTATAAAACTTCAAGCCGTTCTTCACCGACTGGTACAATTGCGCACTGGAACGGGAAGGGTCGCCTGGGCCAACTATAACAGTCGGGTTCACAATGACGGATGCCAGGCCCTCCTCAGCACCCCGCCATACTTCACGCTCCGACCCATATTTGCTGATGGAATACCAGGAGTTCGACCCTGAGGTTTTCCATACCAATGACTCATCAACATGATTGCCCCGTTCAGGGCGGCCAACAGCGGCAACACTGCTGCAGTGGCAAAATTTTTCGACCTGGTTTTGAAGCGAAAGATTCACCAGGTTGGCTGTCCCTTCCACATTCACCTTCATCATCAGCTGGCTATCGTCTGGCAAAAAAGAAACTACCGCAGCACAGTGATATACATATCTGACGCCAACAAGGGCTTCCTGCATACTGGGTATGTCGTTAATATCGCCCTCAACCCACTCTATATTGGAAAACAGCTCCTCGCCATGTGCCGGATCATACCACAAAAACAGTTGCCTGACCAACCCTATATGACTGCCAGAGCGTTTGATGGCCCTGACTTGCCGCCCGCGAACTGCCAGTTCGTATAATAAATGGGATCCTACGAGACCGGTTCCCCCTGTGACAAGAATCATAACTTGGGAAGTTGAATTGTTGATCTGTTGATTTGTTGATTCGTTGATTTGTTGATTCGTTGTAGGGACAGGACTGGGCCTGTCCGTTTGAGTTGTTGAATTGTTTAGGGTCGAAAGTCGAAGGTCTAAAGTCGAAAGATCAAAAGTAGCAATTTTTCTTTATTATGGATAGGGAGAAATCCGGCAGAGTGCGTAATTTTGCAAGTCAGAAAAGTACATATATGATGAATTTTGTTGAAGAATTAAGATGGCGTGGCATGATCCACGACATTTCGCCTGGAACGGAAGAGCAGCTGCAGAAAGAAATGACAACAGCTTATGTTGGGATTGACCCTACTGCTGACTCTTTGCATATCGGGCATCTGGTGTCTATCATGATGCTGAAGCACCTGCAGCTTGCCGGCCACAAGCCCATCGCGCTGGTAGGCGGTGCAACGGGCATGATAGGCGACCCAAGCGGTAAAAGCGAAGAGCGGAACCTGCTCTCTGAAGAGGAGCTTCGCCATAATGAATCAGCCATCAAAAATCAACTGCTGAATTTTCTTGACTTTGAACAGGGATCGAACCGGGCAGAGATCGTCAACAACTACGACTGGATGAAGGGGTTCAGCTTCCTGGATTTTCTGAGGGAAGTGGGCAAACATCTTTCTGTAAACTATATGATGGCCAAAGACTCTGTAAAGAAGCGGCTCGAAACGGGTATCTCCTTCACTGAGTTCACCTACCAGCTCGTTCAGGGATACGACTACCTGCACCTGTTTCAGACAAAGAATTGCAAATTGCAAATGGGAGGCTCCGACCAATGGGGTAATATTACCACAGGCACCGAGCTGATCCGTCGCAAAACAGGCGGTGAGGCCTTCGCGCTAACCTGCCCCCTGATCACCAAAGCCGACGGCACCAAGTTTGGCAAGACAGAAGCAGGCAACGTATGGCTCGATGCACGTTATACCTCACCCTACCATTTCTACCAGTTCTGGTTAAACTGTTCCGATGAGGATACAGAACGCTACATCAAGATCTTCAGTCTGTTCTCAAAGAATGAGACCGATACACTCATTGCGGAACACCGCCAGGCACCACACCTTCGCAGCCTTCAGAAAGCACTTGCTAAAGACATCACCATCAGGGTTCATGGGAGGCAGGAGTATGAAACAGCGGTGGAAGCCTCCGGCATCCTGTTTGGCAAAGGCACCACCGACACGCTGAAGAAACTGCCGGAACAAGTGTTTCTGTCCGTCTTCGATGGCGTACCAATGATGGACATTGCAAAAACAGAGATCTTAGCAGGTGTGGGCATCATCGACTTCCTGAGTGATAAAACAGGCATCCTGAAGTCGAAAGGAGAAGCCCGCAGGGCACTGAAAGAGGGTAGCATCAGCATCAATAAAAACCGTGTGGATGACACCCTGCTTGTGGACTCATCACACCTTATCAACAACAAATATATTCTTGTTCAACGTGGCAAAAAGAATTATTATATTGTACAAATTATAAGCCCATAACCTGGTAACGAGCACCCCTTAAGCTGTAGGGTATCTCTCGCTGCGCACAGGGCAAGTATGGCAGTCCTAAGCTGTAGGGGATCACTCGCTGCGCACAGGGCAAGTATGGCAGTCCTAAGCTGTAGGGTATCTCTCGCTGCGCTCGAGATGACAGGGTGCTATGTAACCTTGTAACCCGGTAACCTTAAAACCACTAACCAATATGAGAAAAACAATTGCCCTGGTAGCACACGACAACCGCAAGAAAGAACTTGTTGAGTGGGCCGACTGGAACAAAGAGATTTTGACAAAGTTCAATATCGTCTGCACCGGAACCACCGGTAAGCTGATCGATCAAACCCTAAACTCGGAAGTCAACAGAAAGGAGTCTCTTTATTTTAACATCACCCGTCTGAAATCGGGGCCGTTGGGTGGAGACCAGCAGTTGGGCGCACTGATCGTGGAAGGCAAGATCGACATCATGATCTTTTTCTGGGATCCGATGCAACAACAAGCCCATGATGTTGACATTAAAGCCTTGTTGCGCATTACCGTTTTGTACAACATACCAACAGCCTGCAACAGGTCTACGGCAGATTACCTGATCTCATCCACACTGATCGACAAGGGTTATATCCCAAAACCCATGGATGTGGATGATTACCTGAGCAGGAGAATACCACTGTAGATATAAAGTCGAAAGGTAGAAGGTAGAAGGTAGAAGGATGCATTTGTAGGGGCGAAAAATCTTTCGCCCCGGAAAGGTCCAAAGCATTAGAGACAAGGCATGCCTTGTCTACATTTATGGTTTATGGTTTAAAAGGCTTATATTTGGAATATGCCAAAGCAGCACAGATATAATCCCCCGCACAAACGGGCGTGGACCAAAAAGATGTACGAGATCATATTTGAATCCGACACTTTTTGGGGCAAGGTTTTTGACGAGGTCTTGCTGGTGATGATCATGCTCAGCATCCTGGTGGTGATGCTCGACAGCATGTCAGATATGAGGATACAACACGGCAGTTTCTTATCCCGTGCTGAGTGGTTCTTTACCATCGCCTTTACCATTGAGTACTTTTTGCGTATCATCAGCTCCCCCAAACCAAAAAATTATATTTTCAGCTTTCTAGGCATCGTAGATTTTTTATCGATCATTCCTACCTATATTGCCATCAGCTTTCCGGAAGCACAGCCCTTGATCGTTATCCGCGCCATCAGGCTGCTAAGGATCTATCGTATCCTGAAGCTGTACCGTTACGTTCGTGCCGGAAACCTGCTGCTTCTGGCAATCAGGAACAGCCTCCGGAAAATCATGATCTTTATGATGTTTATCCTGGTGCTGGTGATTATGCTGGGAAGCATTATGTATGTAGTTGAACAAGGTGACAATGGGTTCTTCAATATACCCTTGAGTATATACTGGGCGGTGATCACGCTTACCACAGTAGGATATGGGGATATCGTTCCCGTTACCGGGCTGGGTCAGTTCATCGCGACCTTTATCATGCTTTTGGGTTACAGCATCATCGCCATTCCCACAGGCATCGTTTCGGTAGAAATATCCAGGTCGGCGGGAGAAAGATATTCAAAAAGCAAAGCGTGCAGCTATTGTGAAGAGACCCTGCACGAACCTGAGGCAAACTTTTGTAAGACCTGCGGGGCACGTTTGTGACGTATAATGAAGAAAAAAACAATCTGCCGATGAACCCCGATAGTAACATACTCCTCTACCAAACCGAAGACGGGCGTACCAAGCTGGAAGTACGTTTGGAGAATGAAACGGTTTGGCTTGTTCAGGAACAGATCAGCGACCTGTTTCAACGTGAAAGAAGCGTGATTACCAAACACATCAACAACGTTTTTAAAGAGGGGGAACTGGAAGAGAAAAGCAATGTGCAAATTTTGCACATTAGTGGATCGGACCGTCCTGTAAAATTTTACAACTTAGATGTCATCATCTCTGTAGGTTACCGTGTAAAATCGATGCGGGGCACACAGTTCAGGATATGGGCCACAGAGCGTCTTCGCGAATACCTTATCAAGGGTTTTACCATGAATGATGACTTGCTGAAAACAGGAGCCGGTTATTTCGAAGAACTCCTGGAACGCATTCGGGACATTCGCTCTTCCGAGAAAGTATTCTATCGAAAAGTGCTTGAAATTTATGCCACCAGCATTGACTATGATCCCCGTGCAGAGACTACACAACTGTTTTTTCAAACCGTGCAAAACAAACTGCACTGGGCTACACATGGCCAAACAGCAGCTGAGGTAATATATCAACGGGCGAATGCCAAACTCCCGTTTATGGGACTTACTTCATTTAAAGGTTTAAAGCCCTCAAAACAGGAAATTTCCGTTGCAAAAAACTATCTGAGCGAACATGAATTGCAAGTGTTGAATCGTCTGGTTTCAGCTTATCTGGATATTGCCGAAGTGAATGCCATGCAGCGAAAAGCAATGGCCATGAAAGACTGGATGGAAGTGCTGGATGGTTTTATTAAAATGAGCAGACAGAATGTACTCACCGATGCCGGGAAAATATCCTCCGAACTAGCCCGCCAAAAAGCGCTTACGGAATATGATAACTACCAGAAAATATCCGAATCCGAACTTTCGGAAGTAGAAAAGCAATTTCTTGACAGCCTGGAAAAAACCCGTAAACAATTGGAAGAAAAAAAGAAAAAAAATGGATAGCTCTACCCAAATAAGATGGCAGAAACAATCGGCATCACAGAAATGGCGATAGAAAAACAACTTGCAAAGCTCAAAGAAAAGAACATTATTAATTGGATTGGCCCGGATAAAGGAGGATACTGGGAGTTAAAACCATTGTAAGGATGACGATCAACTATAAAGACACGGAAATAACATTTACCGATGCCGGACGGGGAAACGTTTTGGTATTATTACACGGCTTTACAGAATCCCAATCTATATGGGATGGGTTTGTAGCTACGCTGTCAGGCAGCTACAGGATTGTAACCATAGACCTTCCCGGGCATGGACAAAGCGGCTGCCTGGGGGATATCCACACCATGGAAGAGATGGCTGGTTGTGTAAAGGCCGTCCTTGATCACTTACAGATCAGCACGTGTGTGATGGTAGGCCACTCAATGGGGGGCTATGTGTCGCTGGCTTTTTACAGGTTGTACCCTGATCATGTTAAAGGCCTGGGTCTGTTTCACAGTACCGCGGCGGCCGACAGCCAGGAAGCAATAGAAGGCCGTAACAAGGCCATAACAGCTATCAGACATAATCACAAAGAC
>SKYG01000070.1 GCA_007128045.1 Bacteroidales bacterium
ACACCATCATGGAAATCATTCATATTGAAAACCTGATCAAGCGCTTCCCGATGGGCAAGGGGGAGTTTACAGCCCTCAGAGGCATAGACCTTTCGCTTGAACAGGGCGAATTTGCAGGACTTATAGGCCCCAGCGGATCAGGGAAAAGCACCTTGCTTAACATTGTTGGCTCGCTCGATGCACCTAGTGAAGGGACTGTCAATGTTTTGGGAAAATCCATCGGATCCCTCAACGCCCGTGAAGCTGCAAAACTGCGCAAGGAAAGCCTGGGGTTCATCTTTCAAAGCTATAACCTCCTACAGGTACATACGGTATTTGAAAATGTAGAATTCCCCTTGCTCTTACTTAATTACAACGCGGGTGAACGCAAAAAAATGGTATTGGACGCCCTGGAGTGGGTTGGTCTTACCGACAAAATAAAGTCAAAACCACCCCAACTATCTGGGGGTGAATGTCAGCGGGTAGCCATTGCCAGGGCCATGGTGAAACGGCCATCATTGGTGCTGGCCGATGAACCCACCGCAAACCTGGATGCCAAAAACTCGCACAACATTTTGCAAACCATGGAAAAGCTTAACAAAGAGCTGAAAACTACCTTTCTTTTTGCCACACACGACGACAAGGTGATCAATTACCTGCGAAGAAAAATATACCTATTGGATGGCAGAGTAGATAAAGATGAAATCATTTCACCCATAAAAAATCAAAGCCATGAAGCTCGCTATTAAACTGGCCTATCGCAACCTGATCGGCGCGGGGCTGCGTACCTGGCTCAATGTGTTGGTTTTGTCCTTTTCATTCGTTATCATCATCTGGCTCAATGGCGTCATGAAAGGCTGGGATTACCAGGCCAAGAATGACATGACCCATTACGAAATAGGCGCTGGTCAATACTGGCATCAGGACTATGACCCTTTCGATCCGTTTACCCTGGCCGAAAGCCACGCACCCGTTCCGGCAGCATTCAAGAAAGAGATTGATAACGGGAACATGATCGCCATCCTGAAGGTACAGGGAAGCATCTTCCCGCAAGGCCGTATGCTTCCTGTCGTCTTAAGAGGCATAGATCCGAAGCAAGGCATTCTTAAGATTCCTACCCACCAACTTGATACAGTTACTGATGCCATCCCTGCCATTATCGGAGGCATGATGGCTCAAAGCGCAAAACTAAAAAAGGGTGACAGGGTCATCATCCGCTGGCGCGACGACAATGGCACCTTCGATGCCACAGAGATTCTTATTTCGGAAATTTTCTCGTCGAACGTCCCTTCAGCCGAGGCCAATCAAGTATACCTGTCAATGAAAACACTGCAGGACATGATGCTCCTTCCGGAACATGCTACCATCCTCACCTTTGCCGATGCCCATGAACCGCGGCCTGACATCAGTGGCTGGGTACACAAACCCAGGCATGTGCTAACCAAACAAGTTGACGACATGATCAAAACCAAAACTGCAGGCCAATCTATCATGTACGGGATTTTACTGTTACTGGCCATGTTGGCTATCTTTGACACCCAGGTTTTGTCGATCTTCCGCCGGCAAAAAGAGATAGGTACCTATGTAGCCCTCGGATATACCCGTAAAGAAGTGGTCATGCTCTTCACCGTTGAAGGCTCCATGCATGCCGTACTCGCAGCCATGGCGGCCACCATATATGGGTTGCCCTTCCTGTTGTGGCAAGCAAAAGTAGGCTGGACCATGCCCATAGACACCAGTCAGTTTGGAATGGCTATTGCACAAACCCTTTATCCCGTGTATACCGTAGGATTGGTACTTACCACCGTTTTACTGGTAACCCTGACAACCGCCGTGGTGAGTTACCTCCCATCGCGAAAAATTGCAAAAATGAATCCAACAGAAGCTTTAAGAGGAAAACTACAATGATAAAATTCTTATTAAAAGGATTATTGCGCGACAAAAGCCGCAGCCGAATGCCGGTTATCGTAGTGGCCATAGGGGTTACCCTGACCGTGTTTATGCATGCCTATATAACAGGTTTTATGGGTGACACCATGGAGATGAATGCACGATTTTCTTATGGCCATGTCACGGTGATGACCCGTGCCTATGCTGAAGAAGCTGAGATGAATCCCAACGACCTGGCTATCCTGAACACACAGGAATTGCTGGATGAACTAAACACACAGTTCCCCGACATGGAGTGGGCCCCCCGCATTGTTTTTGGCGGATTGGTGGATGTGCCTGATCAAACTGGAGAAACCCGGACACAAGGCCCTGCCATGGCTATGGGCGTTGATATGCTCTCACCAACTAGCAGGGAAATTGAACGACTGGGATTGGAAAAATCACTGCGCAGCGGAACACTTCCCTCTTCATCAGGAGAAATTCTTATCAGCGATGAATTTGCTTTAAAACTGGGTGTTGAACCCGGCGATCAGGCAACCCTCATAGGCTCCACCATGGCGGGAGCCATGAGTATGGAAAATTTTATCATCGCCGGAACCATTTCATTTGGTATAGAACTTATGGACCGTGGAAGCATAATCGTTGACCTGGATGATGCCCGTATGGCCCTCGACATGTACGATGGTGCCGGCATGATCCTGGGATTTACCCCCGGCGGTTACTACAACAACGATGAATCCATTGCAAGAGCAGCCTCATTTAACGAAACATACGCTGACTCAGACGATGAGTTTGCTCCCGTGATGAAGGCACTCGGACAACAGGGAATGATGGGGCCCTACGTTGAGCTTACAGAAGTATGGTCTGTGCTGATAAGCCTCATCTTCATTCTGGCCATGTCACTAGTTTTGTGGAATTCAGGATTGCTGGGCGGATTGAGAAGGTATGGTGAAATAGGTGTTCGCCTGGCAATGGGAGAAGAAAAACGCCATGTTTACGGAAGCATGATCATTGAATCAGTATTTATTGGGTTGACCGGCTCCGTGATTGGAACCGTAGTCGGACTGTCGTTTGCATGGATCATCCAGGTTTATGGGATAGATATTTCCGGGATGATGGAAGGAGCATCCATCATGATGCCTTCCGAGATTCGCACCCGCATTACCCCGCCCGACTATTACCTGGGCTTTATACCCGGGGTTTTCTCTACTGTTTTGGGCACTGCCCTGGCAGGAATAAGCATCTACAAAAGACAAACCGCCAAATTATTCAAAGAACTGGAAGCCTGATACAACAATTAGACAAATTATAAAAATATGAAAAAAACATGGCTATTACTATTGGCATTTATAAACACAACAACCTTTAGTCAACCCAATGCAAATGCCCTACTTGAAAAGGTTGACGAGAACATGGCATCAGAAAACCGCATCTCTGAGTCGACCATGATCATTCATGGCCGGCGCGACAGCCGTACCATTACAGCCCGAACCTGGTCAGTGGGTACAGAGAAGTCTTTCACCGAATACCTGTCACCCGCTCGGGAGCAAGGTACGAAAATGCTAAAACTCGAAGACCAATTGTGGATCTATTCCCCTTCAACAGACCGCACCATCCAGATTTCAGGGCACATGTTGCGACAGTCGGTTATGGGCTCTGACCTCTCATACGAAGATATGATGGACACTCGCAAACTCACAGATGTTTATGATGCACGCCTGGAAGGCGAAGAGACCATTGGCGGCCGCCCAACCTGGGTGGTGCATTTGCAGGCCCGCGTGGACGATATCGCTTATCACTCACGAAAGATCTGGATCGACACCGAAAGGTATGTCCCCCTAAAAGAGGAATTATTTGCCAAAAGCGGTCAGCTGCTCAAACAAACTACCTTTTCTGAGGTAAAACAGATCGATGGACGGTGGTTTCCCACTGCCATGCGATTCAAGGACATGCTAAAGCAAGGCGATGGCACCGAGTTTATAATCACCAGCATCCAGTTCAACCAGGACATCCCCGAGCATATGTTTACCAAGGCGGTTTTAAGAAGGTAGCTGATTGGGGTCCCCTGCCCCTGATCCTTAGGAAAATATCCCCGATCATTGTGTACTCCGCCCTGAATGGCTCCTGGAATTAATTCCATTCTTCGGTCTTCGCATTCATCCCTGCAAATAACAGGTTTATTATCTTAAGAATCACCCTCATCTTCTTTGGGTTTTACCTTTTTCATGCCGGGAATACCTTTGTCCTGTCAATTCAAATTTTTTATTCACAGACAAAGAAAACTATCATGAAATAAGCATGTGAACTATCGTACACACCCGGGAAGATGTTCAAACATGCGATTCCATCTGACCGAAATATTAAAATAATGAACAGATGAAACTATTTGTTATGTCAATGTCTTTCTGATACCCCCGAAAAGGAAATTAGATTTCTACAGTTTTTTGGTGTGAAATCACATTTCAAGAAGATAGTTCATGGCAAGCCCGGTAATCATCGCCAGCCCTATACTGAGCAAGGTGCCAATCAGAAAATACTCTGTAAGCTTACGATCGGGATGACCCTTAATATCTGCAAAACGGAATATAGATTTGGCAGCAATAAGAAACCCGATCCCTTCCCAACGGCCCATAATCACAAAGGCCAAAATAAAAAGCCTTTCCAGCATGCCTATGTAACTTCCTGCATTTTGCAGACTATCATCGTTTGGTACTTTGGCAGCTTCGTACCAGCGGGAAACAAGTATGCGGATCATCACCGAAGCGGGCATGGATACAAAAACGATCCCGGATGTGAATATTAGAAATTCAGCACTCTGAAAAAAAACCAGTGGTACTTTCGTATCCTGCCACCAAATAGTTATACCTGCCAGAACCAGCAAATGCAATAACTGATCAAGCAGAAAGAAAACCACATTATTGTTTTTGGGCGGAAGAAATAACCTGATAATATCGATCAAAAGATGTGTGCCAATAATTATAAGGGCCGGCAGCCAAAAATTCAAATCCCATACAAACAGCATTACCAGTGCACCATGCAGCAAAACATGCAGATATAAATGAGCAGATCTGAGTTTTTTCTTTTGCTTACTCTTTACCCAGGCATTTGATTGAAACACAAAATCGCCGAGTATATGCGCCAAAAATAGTTGCAGAAACAAGATCATACTTTTAATTTTTGGTTAATCATCTCGCGATACAGGACTTCCAGTTCCATGATTTCATCATAGTAGGCCCTTTTCTGGCGAGCACTTACAGAAGACTGGCTTATGCTCAGCTTTTTGGCAAGTTGCACCTGGGTCAGCTGAGGTGAATTCATGCGTATGGCTACAAATTCGGCAGACATACGGCTCCAGGAATCAATAGCAATCAATGCGAGGCGAATACTCACGTTGAGTTGCCTGTTAATATCAGGCCAGGGGGTTTCAAGGGCAAGTGAGATCTTCTCCTTCTTCAGGTTTTCATACCTTTCACCTGAGAATATAAATGCCTCACCATTGCTCTCGGTAATGCGGGATGCAGCATAATCTTTATTGCCTATTCCAATGGCCATCCTTGCCCCTACTCCTGCTTTGTTTCTTACCAGGGCTTTTATCCTGAGTGCTACCCAAAGAGCATCTGCCGGATCGATCACCTCCAGCTGAAAAGCATCGCCCCGGTAGATATCCCATACGGATGGATGAGGCCCTACCTGCTCAAAAAGAGTTTTGAGTGGTTCCATCCAGGTATCTGGATCCTTTATCTTGCGTGAATTGATGATATCACCTGTAATAATACTCGTCATGGTGCAAATATAGTTATTTTTATCAATAACTAACTATATTTATCATTTAAAGAATATATTATATTATAGCCTTAAATGACGATATATATAAATATAGTCTTAAAAGCAAATGTTGAAATTCTCGAAATAATAATTTTCACTTTCAATCCTCAAAATTGCACCTTCATCATCATTCATTTTACACTTCATGCGGCGGTGGATAATTTTGTTCTGGTGATCATATTAGCCAATGCATTAAAAATTTCTCGCAAAGCGATGCACTGAGCGCCATTTCGACTTTCGACTTTCGACTTTTGACAAATTTAAACCCGGGCTAGAAGATTTCTTTACCGTCTGCTACTGGGAGCAGCGTGGTGGCGGATTATCCTATTCCCCTGAAATTACTTCTGAAAGTATGACCCTACAGCAACTTTCAGATGATGCCCTTGAAGTAACCAACTATTTGCGGGAACGGTTTGGCAAGGACAAGATCTACATGATGGCATGGTCGGGTGGAACCACCATTGCTTTACCTACTGTTTATAAGGCTCCGGAGCTTTTCCACGCCTACATTGCCATAGCACAGATCACCAGGCAGCGAGAATCGGAGAGAATTGCCTACGACTATATGATTAATGAGTGCACTGAACTTAACGACCAACGATCAGTAAAGGCGTTGAAGAAGTTTAACCATCTGGCAGCGGAATCAGATTTGATCGCTTTTCACAACTCGGGCGCTCGCGACAACATAATGCATGAGCTGGGTATTGGCACCATGCGAAGCATGAAGTCAGTTTTTAAGGATATTTTCCTGCCTGTCTGGACATGCAGGGCTTATACGCTAAGGGAGAAATATATTATCTGGAAATCGAAGCTAATGGTTCTGCCCAAAACAAACCTGAAAACCGAAACCCTCACCATTGATTTTTCTGAAGCATATTCCAAAATTGATGTTCCCATGTACTTTATGTGCGGCAAGTACGATTTATTGTCTATTTATGATACCGAAAGTGCAATAATCCCTAAAATATTGCCTAGATTTTCAATTATTAAAAGACAAGCAGTTGGTTAATTCGGAGAAATTCAAATTCTAGCGACAAACATTGATTAGGCTTTTTTAGTTCAAGCAGTTAACTGGGATTTTAATATTAATAGACTTGAAAGATACCTGACA
>SKYG01000172.1 GCA_007128045.1 Bacteroidales bacterium
ACGTTGTTTGGAGCACGTCCGCAAACAACCAAACCGCCCCAGTCACCAGGTTCCTTTTGTCCGGGGGGGTTCTCGGAGGTCATTACGATGGGATTGTCTTTCGTACCATCGGCAATGATCTTGCCACCCATCTGTATAATCAAGGTGCCTTTTGATTGGCGGTCGCCAATGACCAAGGTGCCAGGTTGGATGGTCAGCACACCGCCATCCTGTACCCTGACAAAGCCGTTTACCCGCCAAATCTTGTCGGCTGTCCAGGTCACATTGCCGGTTATATTTCCTTCA
Organism: Bacteroidales bacterium; assembly: GCA_007128045.1. Classification (GTDB taxonomy): domain Bacteria; phylum Bacteroidota; class Bacteroidia; order Bacteroidales; family UBA7960; genus SKYG01. The sequence continues at coordinate 286 of SKYG01000172.1, forward strand.
GGCACTTCAACGATGGGCTTCGCGATTACAGTAACTGCAAAGGTTTTGATGTCTGACTGACGGTCTTTATTGTCGGTTGCGACAAAGGTAAAATTCAAGGTGGTGCCAAAAGGCAGTGGCTCAACTGTATATTCGAACTCATGCTGTAAACTTGTTTCTCCTGACAATGGCACCTGAGATTCGGGAACTCCGTTTTTCAAAACGGTAAGCGTTTTTGCCCCTTCCGGAGCATTGACGGAAATGGTTGTTTTTACTACTTCTCCGACCACATTTAATGCCGATGCATTGCTGATGGTGATCGTTGGGGCTGGCTTTAACTCAACCTCTGTATCGTCGCAGGCAGAAAATATCATAACTGCTGCAAGGATAATCACTGATAAGGCATGACTAAGAAATGCCTTGCTTTTCTGTTTTGTTTGTTTTGTGGTCATGTGTTTGTTTGATTGACAAATTGTTTTAAATCAGTTTATTTAATGTTTCATTATAACTTGTAAGAGAGACCCAGTGAGAATGTTGTTCCGGGTCTGAATCTCTGAATAACCTGATCGCTGTCCTGGTCGAAAATACCGTCACGATTGGCATCTTGCATGAGCATGAAGTGGTCATTCAACAAATCACGTACGCCGGCCTTGAGCTCAAGCTTTCGGCCAATGCCTTTGGTGACTGTAAGGTCGACATGGTTTCTTGGCATTTCATAGATATCGGGGTAATCGTCATAACCGATAATAAATAGTCTTCTGCCTATGATGTTGTATAGGGCATTTACCTGGAGGCTGGCCTTTTCGTTGCGGTAATATAAGCCGACGTTCACAATATACGGCGACTGACCCTGCATGGGTCTTTGGGTGACTGCTTGTGCCAGCCCTGCCTCTCCTAGTTCTACTGCGCTATGGATCACAGCGGTGTTGAACAGCACTGTCAAATCATCAAGAAAATTGATTTTGGTCAGGCCCGCCAGTGATTTTCTTACCTCCACCTCTACGCCCTGGCTAATGCCGCTGTCGGCATTCGAAAAGCTGAAGGTTTTGATGCCACCTGAACCGCCTCCGGGTACAAACGATGATTCTATTGGACGATCAAAATATTTGTGAAACAGTCCGACAGTGATTATCTCACCGGTTTTCGGGTACCACTCCCAGCGGAGGTCAAAATTCTGGATATATGCCGTTTGCAACAGTTCATTGCCTTTTTTTACCAGGTTGAAGCTGAAGTCATAGAAGCCAAAAGGTGCCAGCTCTCTGAACTCCGGGCGGTTCAAGGTCTTGCCATAGGCAAACCTGAACAGCATCTTATCGGTAAAGTTATACGACAGGTTGGCTGATGGCAGCAGGCTTGTCACCGGATACACCACATCAATGGGCTGATTGGTAAGGGTGAAGCTATGCATGCTCTGCGTATTGTCTTCCAGGCGTAACCCGGTCACCAACCTGATCTTGCGGGTAAAGGGGATATTCAGCTTCAGGTATGCTGCATTTAAGGTATTGTATGCTTCATAGGAGTCAGAAGGGTTGGTCTGCTCATCAATCTTGATACCACTTCCAAGATTGATATTGTTGGTATGAAACAGGGAGTCGATGCCAACATCGAGCAGGGCCTGGTCAAACTGCAAAGTATTTGCCCTGACATATCCTATATTACGAGAAATGAATGACCTGCCCTTATCTTCATGAAAGAATCCAACACTGATTTCAGGGACAAAGTTAGGTTTTGTTGGGAAGGTGATTCGTTGGGTGATAGAGGCATTTGCTGTTTTACTTATCTCCTCCATTTCAGAGTAGAACCTGCCCATAAAATAGGTTGCCGCAGCACCAAAAGGTACATACAGGGTCACGTCATGAGAATCGGTGTCGAAGTCTGAACGGAAGCGGCGGTAGTCAGGTTCATCACGGAAAGAGTATCCATATCCTGCCATCCACTCTACCGTGGTCTTCTCATTGAAGAATTTGTGGGTGCCGTCGACCTGTCCGGAGTAAATCCCCCTGTATACATTATGGAAGGAGTGGCTGTTGGCGTAATAGCCAAAATCATACATGGGCCCTGTACGAAATACATACTGGGAGTTGCTGAGCTGGTTAAACTGATTCTTGAACTCTACAGCATGGTTTTTGTCAATATTTAATGCCCAGTTGTGAATCAGGCCTGTTCTGATCTTTTGTGAGTTTTGCTGGTCGTTAAACTCATAGATATATGACTTTTGTTTCAGATTTGGCTCATATGAGTTGAAATCGGCCCGGCTGACGTTGTCGACGGATTTGGAATTACTGTATGTAATAGCAGTTATATTGGCCAGCTCAGCTTTGCCGATGTTAAACTTATAACCTGCTGAGACATTCATGCTGTGGTTCAGTCCTCCATTATATTCCTGTGCTACCCAGTTATTGCGAAGAGAACGGCCTGCCTCAGTCAAGGCTTCAGGATTGTTGGCGATAGAGCGAAGGTTCTCCGGGAACGCATCAGGGAGAGAGTTATACCCGTCATTGAACCCCAGCCAATGCAGATCTCCTTTTCGCTGGGTTCTGAACGGACCCATCGATACCGAAGGGTCGTAGCTACTGCTATAGTTCACACTGACGCCATTTTCCGGCTGAAAACTTTTTGTGTAGATCTTTACCACACCCCCGGCAAAATCTCCGGGTAAGTCAGGCGACGGACTTTTATAAATCATGATGCGGTCGATCAGGTTGCTGGGAATCACATCGAATGAAAACGACCTGATGTCGGACTCCATACTTGGGGCGAAGACATTATGAAGCATGGTGGCATTATACCGTTCGCTCAATCCGCGGATCATGATGAAGCGATCGTCGATGATGGTTACACCTGGAATCCGTCTTACCACAGCTGCGGCATCAGTATCTTGCGACCTGCTGATCTGCTGTGATGAAATGCCATTTACGACCAGGTTGCTGGCTCTGATGGCTGCGATGACCGACATTTCGGTATGGGTGACGCGGCGTGCTGTTACCTGAACCCCTTCCAGTGATACGTTTGTTTCCTGTAATACAACATCAAGGTGGGTGGTCTTACCCCCTTCAATTTTTACGTTTTCGATAATTACTGGTTCATAGGATATAAATGACACCTGTATGTTCAGATCACCAACAGGAATGTTGGGCAAGGAAAATTCACCTTCCAGGCCGGTAGCAACCCCTACGGTTGTGCCTTCAATGATTACGTTGGCACCGATGATCGTTTCACCTGTGTTTTTGTCCAGCACCTTGCCGCTTACCTGACCGTAAGCCAGCTTGGAGGTGTCAGTAAGGCTGTAAGCCTTGATATGCATTGCAGTAATGCTTAGAACGCAAAGAGCTGCGGTTCTTAATTGTCTGATAGTAAGCATGATTTAAATAGTTTGTTTCTCGCAACAAAGCTACAACCATGCTGTTAAGCAATTGTTAAGGATGTGTTATTTGCTTATTAAGATTTTGCACATACTAAAGTTTTTCAGGTGGTTTATAAAATTCTATAATCAAAGGCAGTTTTTACTATGTTTTTTGGTTAATTTAGAGGTGCGAAACAATGGCAGAAACAATGCAACCTACCCAGGCAGAAAGAAGATATATGCTGGTTAAACGAACAACCTTTGTTTTACTGGCGATTGTTCTGTTTATTTATGGCCTTATAGCCGCGCGTAATTTTCTTTATCCCATAGCCTTTGGTTTTGTTCTGGCTTATCTGCTTTATCCTCTTGCAAGATGGTTTGAGATTAAGGGAATTCCCCGGATCCTTGCCAATCTCATCCTTATACTGGGTGCTCTGGCCATCTTGACAGGCTTTATAATTGCCGCTTTTCAGATACTTACACCTCTGGCAATACATTTGCCTGCTTTGGCCGACAGAGCCATTGAAAATCTGGTAGAAATGGGTGTCAGTATAGGTCAGTATTTTGGCTTTGATCCGGATAAAATAAGTGAAACCATCAGGATGCGGGCATCTTCTGTGTTTGAGGCAGGGGGAGAACAGCTTCAGGAGTTCTTTTCCGCTACCACGAATACCATCGTTGCATTTGGGTTATTGCCTGTCTACATTTTCTTGTTTTTATACTACCGTACAAAATTCATGTATTTTTTACTTAATCTTGCCGGAAGATCCAGAAGAAGGGACATGGTAATGATGTTGCGCGAAATAGCTGCGGTAATGGTGCGATACCTGGGCGGGGTTTTCATCGTTGTTTTCATTCTTTTTTTTATTAACTCAGTCGGGCTTTTGATTATCGGACTTAAATTTGCCATTCCATTGGGTGTAACAGCAGCATTGTTCAATTTTATACCTTATTTTGGCACATTGCTGGGAGGACTGGTACCACTTTCCTTTGCCTTTCTTGTGGAAGGCGATCCCGTTCTTGCATTCAAGGTAGTCATACTATTTATTATCATTCAGTTTATTGAAAATAATATTCTCACCCCCAATATCGTAGGCGGAAATGTCAATATCAATCCATTTTTTATTATTACAGGCTTGGTTGCTGCCAGCATGATATGGGGAATTCCCGGTATGCTGCTTATTGTTCCGCTTCTTGCATGTATGAGAATACTTTTCAAGCACATTGATTTCATGAAGCCCTATGCTTTTCTTCTGGGGGAAGGAGGGACGGAGAAACACGCTATTCAAATGAGCAAGTTTAAACGGATAGCAAAACGATTAAGAGGGAAGATAAAAAAACAGAAACCAAGCTCTGCGGAAGATTAGCCCAGGGCACCCCTCCGTTACCACCTACCGGCGCAACAAGCTTGCGCTGATCTGGGAAAGTGAGAGTGGAAAGGTGGAGAACTGTTACTAACAAAACTGTAACATACAATATTGTAACATACAACGATGTTACATTTGGTTAAAATTGCTATATTTGTGAAAACATTTTTATTATGGAGGTACCGTTTGTATACGGCAGGCTTGCCGTTAATCAAAATTTCACCAATCGTGACAAGGAGTTGAAAAAGCTGAAGGGCAATTTTTTGTCAGGTACGAACATGGTATTACTTTCTCCGCGACGATGGGGAAAATCATCTCTTGTTAAAAAAGCTGCAGACGAGTTAGGCAGCAGAGAAAAGAAAATTAGATTCGTGTTTATTGACATGTTTGGCATACGAACACCCACCAGCATACAATGGCCACCGTCGTGGTCATAAACTCGTAAGTATGACCACCTGTGGGTAAAAGAACCTTTATCTGGGCTTGCGAAACGAGAAATTGGCCCTTTTGTAAGTCTGCCCGTCACGTGGGTCATAAAAACTGCCAGTTTCGACGTCTATGTCATCTTCCTGATCATCTTCCTTTATGTATCTAAATACATTTGAAGTCCTTATCATGTTTAAGACCTTCACTCAATCGAGAAAATTATTATTTTTGAAGAAAGGAGAGTCAAACCTCCTGTACTTCACCGAAGAGATAATCGTCGGAAAAACGGTTTGTCGAGATATTGGTTATTAATACAAAAACCCGAACAACCAAAGCGGGATGCTTTGGTATGATCCGTATTCTATATCATCAAGCACAAGAAATGCATTGGGCAATCCCGCTATCTGGCTTTTCGATTTGTTTTTTCCGCCAACTTCGAAAACTACGTTATCAGCAACAAAATCTCCCCTGGAAGAAGTTGTTACCACATGAATATTCTGTAACTGATTTAGGAAAAAGGTTTCTCTTTGTGTACCCTCATTTACCCGGGAGCTAAAACAATACATTAGGTTGGTATTGTTAAGATATATTTTATCCGGCTTTCTCAGCAATTGATTTCCTTTACTTTCTATGCCCAAAACATTGATCAACTCGGCCTTATGCAAGTAATTGATATATTTTAACAATGTCCGTTGGTCAGAGATATACAGTGTTTGACCCAATTTAGACAAATTTGGGGTGAATGGCGAGCTTTGTGCAATCAGGGCAAGCAATTTCTTTAGTTTTATTGAAGTTTCAAAGGGGATGTCTGATACCGCTGGAATATCTGTTTCTAACACTACGCTGATTACATCATCTAACCTGTTGAAATACGCTTGTGGTGCTTCATTGTAAAAAGGGAAATAACCATGATGCAGGTAATCTCGAAAATGTGGCAGGATTTTCAACCGAGACACAAGATCAGCTGCAATTGTTTCATGGCTTTTAAACAGATCGTCTAAATGAATCACGTCGGAAACATAAATATTGTTGATTTCCAGGTATTCTCTGAAAGACAGTCCGGGAAGTTTGTGGGCAATTTTTCGGCGACTTAGATCGCCATGCCCTTTATACAGTTTGAGGATGGAAGATCCCGAGTAGACAATGTTCAATTCAGGTAATGAATCATACATGTGCTTAATTTCTGCCGACCAATCATAGTTTTTATGTTTGGATGGGTATTTATGTACCTCGTCAATAAAAAGATAATGCCCCCCCAATTTTTCAAACTCCTCTGCCGTATCAATAAGGCTGTTGGTGAAAAACCAGGGATCATCAGCACTGATATATAGTGCCGCGCCTGTATTCTTTTCGTTGTATTCGCTGAGCTTTTGCAGCATCAAGGTAGTTTTCCCTACA
>SKYG01000228.1 GCA_007128045.1 Bacteroidales bacterium
TGGATATCTGTTAAAGGCAAGGTTAGAGAAGATAGTGCCATAGCGATCATCTGGTCTTTCGGGATGGCTATAGGTATCATATTTGTGTTTCTTACCCCAGGATATACGCCTAACCTGATGAGTTTTTTGTTTGGAAATATTTTATCTGTTGGCATGTCAGATATATATCTGCTGTTGGCGTTTTGTCTGTTTAGTATTTTGTTTTTCAGCATATTTCGCAGACCGATCATTCAAACGGCTTTTGACCCTGAATTTTCAAGGGTGATGGGGCTTAAGGTAAACTTTTACAGGTATGCCATGTCTGTGATCATTGGGTTGTCTATCGTTTTAAGTATAAGAACAATTGGGATCATACTGGTTCTAAGCCTGTTTACCTTACCACAGCTAACAGCTATGGTGTTTACGCGTGATTTTATTAAAATCATACCTTTGGCTGCTCTCTGGGGAATCATTGGGTCATTGGCAGGTTTGCTGCTGGCATATGCTTACAATATACCATCGGGAGCAGCCATCATTTTTTTTCTGACCATTCAATTTTTGATCATCAAGCTTCTCATGTTCTTGCTGGGTCGGATCAGCCGCTAATGACACCTGACCCTATGCATTCATCGTCAGAATACCAGGCAACAAACTGCCCGCCAGCAACACTTTTCTGTAGGGTATCGAAGACTATATAGAGGCCGTGATCCCGCATGATCAGCGTTGCCATACTCAAGGGCTGACGGTACCGTATTCGTGCGAGGTATCTTGAGCTTTCACCTGGCGCAAGCTTTACGTCTTCACGAATCCAATGTACATCTTTGGCTGCCACGAACAAACCTTGCCGGTGCAGGCCGGGGTGATCATCCCCCATTCCGGCATATACGATATTATTCTTTGTGTCGGTGGCAATCACAAAAAGAGGTTTCTCCATCCCCCCAACTTGTAACCCTTTTCGCTGTCCAACAGTATAGTAATGAGCGCCATTATGGGTACCTACCTTGATCCCCTGTTCGGGTGTGTATCGGGTTGCCGAACATATTTTGTCGAGGGTATCATGATCAGATTCAACCAATGAAACGCCTATGACGGGCATATCACTGGCAGACATCTCATTGTGTGAGAGATTTGACCTGACCGGTTGAATCGTGGTATTGCCAGAAGGGTGATCTTCATACTTTTCAAGATTGTTGTGTACAGGCTGTTCCGGATGGATAAGAATCGTATCGCCCTGACGCGGTTTTAGCTGCTGTTGAAGAAAGACAGGGAGGTGCACCTTCCCAATGAAGCATAGTCCCTGGCTGTCTTTCTTCTCTGCTGTAACCAGATCTTGTTCCCTGGCGATCCGCCTTACCTCCGGTTTTAATATGTCACCAATAGGAAACAGGGCTTTAGACAATTGTTCCTGGCTTAGCTGACACAGAAAATAGCTCTGGTCTTTGTTTGGATCGGCTCCTGCAAGTAATTTGTATATGGTTTGTCCGTCTTTTTCAATAGATGCTTTTCTGCAATAATGACCTGTTGCCACATAATCAGCTCCAAGTTTGTCTGCTGCCTTTACGAACAGGTCAAACTTGACTTCCCTGTTGCACAATATATCCGGATTTGGAGTTCTGCCTGCCTGGTATTCTGCAAACATATAATCTACGATACGTTTTCTGTATTCCTCACTAAAGTCTAATACCAGAAACGGAATATCCAGTTTGTTGGCTACCATCATAGCGTCGGTACTGTCTTCAACCCATGGGCATTCATTTGATAGCAGCACTGATTCGTCGTGCCAGTTTTTCATAAATACGCCTATCACATCAAATCCTTGCTCTTTAAGCAGGTACGCTGCTACGGAACTGTCAACCCCCCCCGATAGACCAACCACAACACGGACTTTGGCATTTGTGTTCATAAAACCTCACTGTATGGTTATAATTTGCAAAGATAGTGATTTCAGGAGGGAGTTGCTGTTTGTGGATGATGGGTTGCGAGTTGTCCATTGTCCATGCCTGAATAGGGTTGACCGTTTTCAGGTTAGACAAGTGCGGGTTGCGGGTTGAGTAATGGGTTATTCATATTTCAGATTGGTTGCCGGGTTGATCATTGCAGCCCTGACCGTCCTGTAGCTGATGGTTGCCAATGCAATAAGAACGGCGGTCAGCAAACCTGAAAGAAAGTCGATAAGATTCAGGTTGATGCGGTAATGGTAGTTTTGCAGCCAGTTTGATGCGACCCAGAAAATCAATGGCCAGGCTATCGCGGTCGATATAATTATCAGAAGCAGAACCTCTTTGGAGATCAGACGCCATATGTCCAGTACAGATGCCCCAAAAGTCTTTCTGATGCTGATCTCCTTTGTGCGTTGAGATACATTGTAAGATGTTAATCCGAATAAACCCAGCGAGGCGATGATGATTGCCAGTACGGTAAACAGCATCGACAATGCAGCATTCCGGCTTTCTTCCACGTACATTCTTTCCAGGGCTTGATCCATAAAGAAATAGATCATCGGGTCATTGGCTGTAAACGAAGCCCATATTGTTTCAATATCCTGGATGATGGTTGGTGATGCAGCTGGGTTAAGCCGTACACTGATATAGCCACTTTGTATTTCGTCATGTTTAAACTGAAATATATATGGCCCGATATCGTGGCGTAAAGATTCGTAATGAAAGTCTCTGACGGTGCCAATTACTGGGATGGTTACCGTTTCTTCATCAATCATATTGTTTCCTTGAAACCTTGCTTGCAGGGGCTCTTCCAGCCTGAAAAGTTGGGCAGCCCGATCATTTATGATACCACCTTCCCGGTCGGTGGGCATGTCTGGGTCAAAAAACCGTCCGGAGGATACCGTTATGCCATAGGTTTCGATAAAATCATGATCCACCCAGTTTGTTTGAATAATAAAAGATTCCTCGGGCCTGCCCAGCAGCGTATAGCCGCTGTTGTTGTTATTATGGCCGGGAACGGCAGTTGATGCCGAAGCCGCAACAACGCCTGCAAGGCTTTTGATCTCTTCCTTGAAGCTATTTACCTGACCTTGTAATGCTCCGGCCCGCCTGATGACCATGATGTGTTCTTTTTCAAAGCCCAGGTCTTTGTTTAGCATATACTTGATCTGTCTGTTCATGACCAGTGTGCCAATAATCAACACGATTGATATGGCAAATTGTAAAACAGTTAATGCCTTTCTGATGCCCAATGTACCGCGGCTTTGGTTGGTTTTTCCTTTTAATACCGCATTTGGGTTGAATGATGACAGGTAAAACGCAGGATAACAGCCAGCTATAATTCCAACCATGCCGGTAAACAGCACAAGTGCAGGTAAGGTATACCAGTTGGAATTATAATTTAATCTGAGTTGCAGGTCGAGCAACTCGTTAATAAATGGCAACGATACTTCAGCAATAATTATCGCAAGCAGCATGGCAAATATGGCGATAATCATTGTTTCGACCAGAAACTGTCTGATGAGACTTCCTCTGGAGGCCCCGCTTACTTTTTTTATCCCAACTTCTTTGGCCCTTTTTGTGGCCTGAGCGGTTGATAAATTCATGAAGTTAATGCCTGCAATTCCAAGAATAAGCAAACCGATGCTGCCGAAAATCCACAAATAGCGCGGGTCATTGGCAGGTTTGAAGATATTTTCGATCGATGGGTCAAGCTGAATAGAGGTTAGCGGCTGGACATAATAATTATATCGATTGCCTTGTGACAAAAAATCTTCGATCCCAACACCCAAAAATTGTCTAATTTCCGGTCCGGCATACTTGACTACCAAATCATCGAATCGCTTGTTAACAGTTATAGGGTCAGATTCTGCATGAAGCATTACGTAGGTGGCGAAGCTGTTTGACAACCACCCTGTGCCGGCAGATCTGGGGTTAGACATAAAGGAGCCTATCATGTTGGCAGAAAAATGTGAATAATCAGGTATGTCTTCCATGATGCCTGAAACTTGATATAAGGTAGTTCCCGTGCCCACTTTGATCATTTTCCCGACAGGCTCTTCTTCTCCAAATATTTTTCTGGCGGTAGTTTCTGAAACCACCACACTATAAGGTTCGCTCAGAACAGTTTCCTTGTTTCCCTGAATAAGTTGTATGGAAAAAAAATTAAAAAAGCTGGAGTCGGCTTCCACAAAATGATTTTCCGTGAATGCTTTATCTTCATATCGAATCACCGTCTCATGCCATCGGTTTAAACGAAGGAATCCTTCAACTTCGGGAAATTCATTGACCATGGCGGGCCCCATGGGGGCAGGAGTCCATGATCCAGTGAACTCCTGACCTCCGATTTTTCCATGCAACACCACTCTGTAAATCCGCTCCTTATGCTCATGAAATTGATCATAACTGGTCTCCTGGATGATAAAAATTGCAATAAGCAAGCTGCAGGCTAAACCTATTGCAAGACCCAGTATGTTAATTAGCACATAAAATCGTTGTCGCCTAAGTGCTCTGATACTATGGGTGAAGATTTTTGTTATCATATGGTTGATATCTGCGTTGATCTACGAAATCTGCGGGCAACAAAAAAAACGGACTTATAAGAGTGAACTCAATAGTTCAGGGTAATGACCTGCTGTTGTATCATAAGACGGTAAAACTACATAATATGTTACAGATTCGTTACGAGTCTTTTCAATTCCGGAAACAGTTTGTTCAGAGCAATCCTGATAGCCGCAGGCTTATATTCCGGTGCGGTTGAATGTCGCCCGGACGCCCCATATACTCTGTATTGGTAATGTTCTTAATGATTACCGAGAGCTTATAACGTGGGTTAATATTGTATGCAAGACTGGTATCCATCAAAAAATAGCCTTTGTTGTTGTGGGTCCAGTAATCGTAAAAGCCGGGCAGGATCTCTTCCCTGGTAAGTGGGTTTAGGAATACGTCATCAATATTTAAGATACGAGATTTTGCGTAGACATGCAGGCCGAATTCCAGTTTTTGATACCCGGTGCTTAGATTCAGGGTAACAGCGTGTTTTCTGCGGAACTTCAAATGTGTATTTGTGTTCTTCATGGTATGAGGATTAAACTCTACCGGAACCATAAAAACATAACCACCTGTAATGGAGTAATTTACAATTTCTGGCTGGGAATGTATCAGAAATTCAAGCTCCAGTCCGTATACCCGTGAGTGTTCAATATTCGTGGCTTTAAAGCCGAAGCCGTATTCTTCTGTCGTGGGATCCTGGTAAAAGCCGAATACATATTCAATCAAATCACTGTTTTGAGTATAAAACAATGCCAGGTCAATCAGTCCTTCGAACCCATCAAATACCACACCTTGCTTCACTCCCAGTTCAGAGTTCCAGCCGGATTCAGCTTCGAGGCCGGGGCTGGGGATAATCTTCACGGCTCCCAGTGTGGTGGCGGCATGCTTCTCGGCGATGGATGGGTAGCGGTATCCCTGACCATATGAAGCCCTTAAGAAGGTAAGGTCTAACGCTCTGTAATTTAACCCTGCCCGGAATAATGGAACGATTTGATCTTTTGTTCCATTTAAGACATTCTGCTCCAGTCTTAAGCCAGCAACCAGCTTAAGCCGTTCAACCGGGCTGATATCTGTCTGAATATAGGCAGCGGAGTTGTTTGCATGATGATCTCCATAAAAAACAGACCGGATGGTACTAAAGTATTGTGATAAGCCGGCATTGATAGCTACTGTTTCAGAAGCATTGAATCTTAGCTGGTATTCTGAATATAACGACCGGGTATTGCTGTTGTTTTGTCCTCCGGCAGGGAATGTATTGTCTGAAAACAACATTCGTGATCGAAGATCATGGGTGAAGCGTTCATTATGTGAATAGCTTATGGATGGGTCAAAGGCTAAGGTGCTTCCATGGAGTATCTGGGCGGTGGATGTGTCTTGCTTCAGAGCACCTGTGTCGGCATTTTCCCATAAAATAAAGTCTTGTTTTTTATTCAGGTATCCGTTAACAGCAATGCCATATGACAACCCTGCGACTTGTTGATTGCGATGAAATATGTTCAAATTTGCACGGCCCAGCTTGTCTTCATTTAGTTCGCGATACCCATTATCAAACTGAGTGAACGCCCCAACCCCAATATCGGTGTTTCCATACTTTTTTAGGTGGGAGAAAGATGCATTGGTAAACATCCTTGGGGAGTCCCACCAAATCCAATCTTTTTGTCGCGGCTTACCAAACACCCCGGTTTCTGCAAAGAACCTGGTTTCACCTTCTTTTTTTGCCGGTGCCGTGCGAAAGTTGATGATGCCATTCAGTGCTGAAGAGCCATACATGACAGAAGAAGCCCCTTTGATAACTTCAATTTGCGACAGATTTTCCAGGGGTAACGACTGCCATTTGACGCCTCCGGCATCGGCTGATAGCATAGGTAGTCCGTCAACAAGCACCATTACCCGGCTTCCTGCACCGTAACTAAATCCACTGCCCCCCCTGATGGAAGCCTGTCCATCGAGTACCTCAACGCCTGATACCTTATTCATCAATTCACTTACGTCTGTGATGTGGCTGGAGGAGATAGCTGCCGGCCTGATAAGGCTTAAGGATACGATAAGGTCGGAGAGGCGCTGTTCAGCCCTGCCGGCACTGACAACCACCTGTTCCATTTCTGTCACATGCGGCTCCAAGCCTATATTTAAGGTAATGGTGTCTCCCGCTGAAATAAAGAGCTCTCTAAATTCTGTCGTATATCCTACATACTGAAACTTGACCATCAAGGTTCCGGTTTCAGCCACAAACAGATAGTTTCCATGTTCGTCAGCAACAGTGCCACGTTCTTTTCCGAAAATGATTGTGGCGCCAGGCAA
>SKYG01000068.1 GCA_007128045.1 Bacteroidales bacterium
TTAATATAAATATTTATATTGCTGGTTATGTATCACATCTGTTAAACCAATCGACATCTAAGCAGAGATAATATTACTGTTTCAAATGGAAAGAAGAACAATGTTAAAAACGCTTATTAGTGGGTCAGCACCTGAGTCTTACATTTCACATGCTACCAATCAAAAAAACGATTCCGGATTGGAGGCCTATACAGGCGATTGGACAAAGTTTCAGGCAGCCCATTTACTTCGGCGCACCACATTTGGACCCACAATAGCAGAAATAGATAAAGCAGTGGAGTTGGGTCTGCAAGGTACATTGGACCGGCTTTTTCGGTCACGACCACTTCCTGAACCCCCAATCAATCACATCAACAACAACGACCCCAATGTGCCCATCGGAGAAACCTGGATAGAAGCACCATATCTGGCTAATGTCAATTTAAGGAATTACCGCATTCAGTCTTTACATGCCTGGACAGTGGGTATACTGTTAAATAGTGGCATGAGTATTATCGAGAAGATGACACTCTTCTGGCATAATCATTTCGTTACCGAACGCACTGAAGTTAACGATCCCAAATTTCAATATGTATATATTACCCTGCTTAGGGAGTATGCGCTGGGTAACTTCAGAGAGCTGACAAAAAGGATCACCATCGACCCTTCCATGTTACGTTATCTGAATGGCAACCAGAGCACCAGAAACAACCCAAACGAGAACTACGCCCGTGAATTGCTTGAACTATTTACCATTGGCAAAGGCCCACAAATTGCTCCCGGCGATTATACCAATTATACTGAAAATGATGTACTGGAGATCGCCAGGGTGCTAACAGGGTGGGTAATTACTGGCTTCAATACACAAAATCCCGACGTAAAAGTTGGTTCAGAGTATCGTAATGCACGCCACGACCTGGGCAACAAAACACTATCTCACCATTTCGATAACCAGGTAATATCAGACATGGGTGATGAAGAGTATAAACATCTTATAGACATCATATTCCAAAAGAAGGAGTGTGCCTTATTTATCGCCAGGAAGCTATACCGTTGGTTCGTTTATTATACCATCACAGATGACACTGAAAACAACATCATTAAGCCATTGGCCGATCAGATAGTACAGGATGATTACGACATATCCCCTACCTTGCTGACCCTCCTCGGCAGTGAGCATTTTTATAGCCATTGTGTTTGTGGAACCATGATCAAACATCCGGTAGATTTTATTATTAGTCTGATGCGCCAATCTGAATGGCAGGCACCTGGAAACATGAACCTTCAATACAGGTATTGGCTACTCGCATTTAACACATTAACACCATTACAGATGGTGTATTACAACCCGCCCAGCGTAGCCGGATGGAAGGCATGGTACCAGGAACCAGCATATTATCAGAACTGGCTCAATTCTGTTACTTTACCGGTACGTGCTGATTTTGTTAAAACCCTAATTTACACAGGACTTAGGGTGGGGAACAACCCATTTGCAAATATTTCTGTAACAGATTGGGTGGCCAGAACATCAAATCCATCAGCTGTTAACAGCCTGTTGGAAGATATTGCAGTACAACTCTTTCCAAGACCCCTCACTGAGCAAAAGACAGTGTTTCTGAAAGACATTTTGATACCAGGCCTGCCAGATTATGTATGGACAACAGAATACAATAATTATCTCTCTGATCCCACAAACCCGGTATTGGCAAATATTGTTACCGAAAAACTCAACACACTGATAGCGACCATGATGCAAATGCCGGAATATCAATTAAGCTGACCATGAAATCACCATCAACATGTTTACACACAGTAGTATGATTATGATCACAGAGCGACTTTTCGACATTCAGACATTCAGACTTTTAGACTTTTAAACTATGTTGAACAGATGAACCGCAGAACCTTCATAAAAAATACAGTAGCTGCTTCAATTGGTCTGCCATTGATGATCAATGGCTCCCCATTAAGGGCATTTTCCCGTCATCTGTTGTTTAAAAGCATTGATCCCCTATCAGACCGGGTTCTTGTGCTTATCCAGCTAAACGGAGGCAATGACGGACTGAATATGGTTCTTCCATTGGATCAATATGACAAGCTTGCAAATGTAAGAAGCAACATCCTTATACCTGAAAAACAAATCCTCACCTTAAGCCAGAAAACAGGTATACACCCAGCTATGTCTGGATTAAAGAATGCCTATGATGAAGGGCAGGTATGTATTGTGCAAAATGTGGGATATCCCGACCAAAACCGGTCTCACTTTCGGTCTACAGATATTTGGCAAACCGGCTCAGCATCCAGCGAAGTGATCAACACCGGATGGCTCGGACGCTTCTTTGATTCCCGGATCATTGATTACCCAAACGGATACCCCAATGCCGATGCGCCCGATCCCTTCGCACTGACTGTTGGCAATATCATATCGGAAACCTGTCAGGGAGTGAGGGCCAATTACAGCCTTGCCGTCCAAGACCCGCTTACCCAGTCAACATTGTTCGAGAGTGATATGGAATACCAGGATACATCAGCCTGCTACGACAAAGAACTAGCCTATGTCATGACCGCCATATCTCAAACCAATGCCTATGGGGGGGTTATCACTAGTGCAGCAGAAAAAGGTTCAAATCTCGTGGAATATCCGGAAAACAATCTTTTGGCACAGCAGTTAAAGACTATTGCTCAGCTGATATCAGGCGGTCTGGGTACCAAGGTTTACGTGGCCAACCTGGGCGGATTCGACACCCACGCCAATCAGGTGGAAGAAGATACTACTACAATAGGTCGCCATGCCAACCTCCTTGGATTGCTGTCAGAAGCGATCAGTATATTTCTCCACGATCTTACACTTCAAAATTTAAATGAACGGGTTGTAGGAATGACCTATTCAGAGTTTGGCAGACGTATCAGATCGAATGGCGCTAATGGTACAGACCACGGCTCGGCAGCCCCATTAATTGTATTTGGAAGTTGTGTAAACTCTACAATTCTGGGCGACAATCCCGTCATACAAACCGAAGTTCACCCACAGGAAGGTGTGGCCATGCAGTATGATTTTCGCTCCGTTTATGGATCTTTATTACATCAATGGTTTGATGTGCCCATCGAAGAGGTGAAAACGGTACTATTCGATGGTTTTTCAGAAATTCCTTTGATTGCAGGATGTGATAACTCCACCAGTATTGATGAAGATCAATCGCTACAAAAAGAATCTGTTTTCATCTGCTATCCAAATCCATCCAAAGGGCTGACAACAATAAGGTTTAATAGCTTTGGTGAGCAGATTCAGATCAGTATCTTTAATAATATTGGATATGAGGTTACCCGGCTTCAAGACGGGTTCCTTGATGAAGGGATCCATGAGCGTTTATTCCATTCAGGTCATTTACCTCCTGGCAATTACCATGTCCATCTCCGCACCCCAAACCGACAGCAAACTACCAACATAATTATTATCAGATAAAATATGACCCCCACAAACGACCAATTCATTTATGTGATCTTTGGCGCCTCCGGCGACCTAACAAAAAGAAAATTAATCCCCGCCTTGTATTCATTATATGTGCTTGACTTACTCCCCGACAAATTTGCCATCATGGGTGCATCAAGGTCTGATTACTCCGATGCCTCCTTCAGGGAAGTAATGATAAAAGCAATTCACGAGTTTAAAGAGATTGAAGAGACAAAACATATCGATCGTTTTATAGAAAAAATATTCTACACACCGGTACGTTTTGATGAAACAGCCTCATACCAGAAGCTTAAACAACGAATTGAAGGCATTAGAAACGATTTCGGCATCTCGGGAAATACGATTTTTTACTTATCAACACCACCGGCATTATATGGAATTATCCCAGGACAATTAGCTGCAGCCGGACTAAACAAAGAAGACGATGGCTGGAAAAGACTGATTATCGAAAAACCGTTTGGGTATGATCTTGAGTCAGCCCTGTTATTAAGAGATACTTTACTGGAACAGTGGGATGAGGAACAGTTATTCAGAATAGACCATTATCTTGGTAAAGAAACCGTTCAAAATCTTTTGGTCACGCGATTCTCCAATGGGATATTTGAACCCTTATGGAACAGAAACTTTATTCACCATGTGGAAATCACCTCCTCAGAAAGTATAGGTGTGGAAAAAAGAGGTGGTTATTATGATCAATCTGGGGCCCTTCGCGATATGGTTCAGAACCATTTATTGCAGGTAGCGGCACTGACGGCTATGGAACCTCCATCATCACTGGAGCCTGAAGCCATCAGAAACGAAATACTGAAAGTGTTTCAGTCGCTCAGGCCTATTAAATATAAGGATATTGAAAAGGTGGCTATCCGCGGACAATATGTTGCCTCAACCATCAGAGGTAACGTAATCACAGGATACCGCGAAGAGGAAGGGGTTTCAACAGACTCACATACCGAGACCTATGCCGCTATAAAGTTTTATATTGACAATTGGCGATGGGGTGGCGTGCCTTTTTATATCCGGACAGGAAAGCGTTTGCCCACACGTGTTAATGAAGTGGTCATCCACTTCAAGCCAACACCTCATTTTCTTTTCTCGCAAGATACAGACTGTAAATCGTGCAATCAACTGGTAATACGCATCCAGCCCGATGAGGGCATTCTGTTAAAATTTGGCATGAAAACCCCTGGCGCCGGATTCGAGGTCGAGAATGTAAGCATGGACTTTCATTACTCGGAATTGTCCTCACACCGGATTCCCTCAGCTTACGAACGACTGATCTATGATTCTATCAAAGGAGACTCAACCTTGTTTGCGCGATCGGAGGAGGTCATTCAGGCCTGGAAGTTCCTGATGCCGGTCATCGATGCCTGGCGTAACGGGAAAGACGTCCCCCTGCATGGCTACCCGGCAGGCACCTGGGGTCCGGAACATGCCGACGACCTGATAGAAGGCAGAAACATGACCTGGAGGTATCCATGTAAAAACCTCTCGGAGCATGGAGGCTATTGTGAATTATGAATTAGGGAAGTGTCGAGACCTGACGCAGCCTCCTCGTCGAGCAGCCACAATAATTTACCATGTTCCGGCCTGACCATAGATGCAGGATACGCTTCATATCCATTTCTTTTCCCGAAGATATCTGCAACGACACCGGCTTTGGAACTACCTGTAACAATAAATACAACCATTTTTGCGTGGTTGATAGTCCTTCCTGTTGCTGTGATCCTGATTTGTCTGCTTATGGGATGAACAGCAACTGAAAATAATTCAGGTACATCAAACAACCGTCGTTGATCAGGAAATATGGAGGCTGTATGCCCATCCTCGCCAAGACCTAACAGCATCAGATTAAAAGAAGGTGTACCTTGATGCCGGGGAAGATGCTCACCAATCAGATTTGAATAACGGATAGCTTCCAGATTGGGATCATTCTCACCCAGTATCCTGAACACTTGTGCAGAAGGAATGGTAACCCGGCCCAGCAAGCTCTTGACTGCCATATTGTAATTACTTTCACTGTCTGATGGGGAAACACAACGTTCATCACCCCAGAAAAATTTCATTTCATTCCAACGAATTACCTCAGCAAACCTCTCTGCCAGATAAGAATATATTTCCTTCGGGGTTGACCCTCCGGATAATGAAACTGAATAATGATGTCTTCCCGACAATTTTACATCCCTGACAAGCATTTCACCAACAAAATGTCCAATTTCATTCGTATTCTTAAATACTTTTATCATAATATACTCCTTTTCACTGTTCACAACCATGCAACATCAAATTTACAAAAAAAAGAGCAAACAATCATACGTTCAAAATGTTGTACTTTTGTTTGCATCCATCAAACAACAATAATCTATATCATGGGGGCAGCTTAGGTTGAACCATGATGATAATAGGTCTTTGCTGTAAAACATCCAACAATAATGTGGATCATTAATTAATATAAGACCGTTTACTTATGAAAGACATTAACATTGAAGAATTTAGGGTTGCCAACGGCATCACACTATCCGATTGTCCTACGGATATCCCCTTAAAAGAATCCAAGAAAGAAAAGGTCAAAGCACTAAAGCGTGTTAGGAAGAAGATCGCAAAACAACAAGAAACCATGTATGCACACAACAGGTATGGAGTGCTGATCTGTCTTCAGGGCATGGATACCTCCGGCAAAGACAGCCTGATAAGAGAGGTTTTTAAAGCGTTTAACCCACGGGGTGTGGTTGTTCACAGCTTTAAAACACCAACATCAAAAGAGTTAAAACATGATTACTTATGGAGACATTACAAGGCCTTACCTGAAAAAGGGAAATTTTCCGTATTCAACCGTACCCATTATGAGAATGTTTTGGTTACCAGGGTTAACAAGCATTTTCTATTGTCAGAGAACATCCCCGGCATAGAGAAAGTAGAAGATATCCCACCTGATTTTTGGGATAAGCGTTTTGAACAAATCATACATTTTGAAAAGCATTTGGTCGAAAACGGGGTAATCGTTCTGAAATTCTTTTTACACCTCAGCAAGGAAGAACAACGAAACAGATTGATCAGACGTCTCGTCACAGAAAAACACAATTGGAAATTCACTCCTAGTGATCTTGCTGAACGGGCACTGTGGGATGATTACCAAAACTGTTATGAAGAAGCCATTAACCGCACCTCAAAGCCTTTTACACCTTGGTATGTAATTCCTGCCGATAACAAACAAACAGCACGGTACATCGTCGCAAAAATAATCAAAGAAACAATGAAACAGTATTCGGACATACGTGAACCTGAGCTGGACCCGGCCATCAGTGAAAACATTGAA
>SKYG01000047.1 GCA_007128045.1 Bacteroidales bacterium
AGACGGGCTATTGGATAGTAATACACCCCCTTCCTTCCACCCAATAAACCTATAGCCAAACGGAGCCCTAGTTCTTATATTGGCGACCTCTCCTATATTGTAAATACCTGAGCCTTCCTGTACCCCTATGCCATCCGGATCAGATGATAAGTCAACGACATACTTTTTAATGGAGAATCGGGCCTCCAGCTCATAGTTTCGATCTATAGTCAACTGGTATTCCTCTTGCATTGACATCAATTCATGATCATCCCACCACCCTGAAAATAAATAATCTGAGTCAGGTGTTGCCAACAGTGTGATCCTGGCGCCTTCATTGTATTCGTTGGTTATTAAAGCTTCCGGAATGGTTTTCCCCTCTCCAACGGAAACGAGCGACAAGGAAAACGTATTTGTCAGAGGCTCAATGTTTACAGAGGTTGTATTGCTGGGTTCAGATTCACCCGGGGGATTGGCATATATGGCGGTGACATAAAAAGTGTGACTGCTGATACCCAGACCTTCAACATCAAAATAGTTCTGACCCGGGTCTTCGACAGAAGCAACTACCTGCCCGTCAATATATATCTGGTAACCCTGCAATTCGGGCATATTCACTGTATTGTCGGGAGACAAACTGCTGATGTCGGGGGCCATCCAGGTCAACTTAACAGAATGGCCGGAGGTAATGCTGGCTTCCAGACCTTCAGGCGGGGCAAAGAAGGCATCATAGCTTCCTGAAATGTTGATTGCATCAAGGCATACACCATGACCACCATTCCACTGAGCCAAAAAGCCAAGCTGATAACTGACGGAAATCTCTGGTAATTCATACACCATCTCCGTCCAATCAGGCGTATCTGTTCTCAGGCTATCCAGCAACGCCCATTCACTTTCTTTGTCTCGCCTGTAGTAAACGTACAAAACATCCTGTAATTGATCAATCGCCGCATTTGTGTAATAGAACGATACCTCTCCGAAATCATATGCCCCTAAGTCTATGGGCGGAGAAAAGAGCATGGCAGACTTTCCTTTATGTACTTCATTTTCTGGCCTGAAGAAAGCATTGTATTCACCCGTATAGGGGGCAGAAGGATTACCTGCATTATTCCCTTTCCCAATTCGCCAGGAAGGGTCGCCAGTATTTGCTTGCATGCTCCATCCGACTGAACGACTATCGTCAAATATCTCTTCGTATGGCAAGTCGCTGATGAGCTTTTCCAGTGAAATCGCTGAAGCATCAACACCTGCGGAGTAATCAAAAATCTTATTATATGCCCAGGCACGGAAATAATATGTTGTGTTTGGATATGGTGGATTGAAAAAGCTTTCCTCGCCATAGCCCACATACAGCACCTTTCCCCCTCCGGAGATAGGGTCATGAGGGCTGTATGATCCTGAAGGTGTTCCAAAAACACTGTCGGTATTCCACGCGATAAGTACGGGATGATCCTGGGAGTGATCATCCCACGATAAGTGAATTGAATCTACAGAGATGGTAAGTGCAGTAAAACCATGAACGGGATCCAAATCCTTTCTTACTGGTCTGTAACCATCTATGGCCTGCACATCCGAGTCGAAAGGATCAAGCCACTCGCGAAGCCTGGTGGTTGGAGAGTTGCCTCCTATCCATGAAATACCGAAACGACCATACCAGTCTGGCTCAGTATTTCCACATGCTGCATATCCGCCATGGAGCTGCCCGATGATCCTGCCATATCCATCGAACAAAGCAGAACCTGATGAACCAATCTCCGTAGTTGTACCACCACTCCAGACCACATGCCAATGCGAGATACCGGTTCCGGGGTTTAAAATATAAGCAGAAGCATTGGCCCCTTCAAGGGCATAGCTGATCTTTTTAACATCACCCCTGGGATGGTGTATGCTGACCACCGGCCCATTAATACTGGCGTCAAGCGTCCGGTTCCACCCGGCGAAATAGGGATTGTAGTCATTGGGCACCTTATGATTTAACTCAAGCAACCAAAAGTCGGAAGAGGAGAACCTCGCCCTGCTCACTGCGCCACTCAGCGCATCATACGGCGGCGCCTGGTCTGGATTCTCACATGTTGTGCTTTGCCAGTTAAACCAGAACACCAATGTGGAAGGATTCCGGAAGCAATGGTTTGCAGATAGCAGCAATGGACGTCCATCGAAACCGGTGTTGTTGATCAGGGTACCTGTACACAGGCTGTTACTTCCTACCAACATCAATACCACGGCATCAACTTCGTTATCCCATCCTTTACCTTCCTCGCATGCCACATTCAGGTGGCAGCTTCCTGAGTTACCAAAGCGTTTGGTATGATCAAAGATGCTTCGATAGGCATGGGTCACAAGCTCCAGGTTCAACGCCCCCGAGAAGGTTACCCCATAAGGCTCAAAGTACTCAATGATCACCTCCTCACCAGGCACCAGGGAAGTGGCAAAATACATATCTTCCTGGTTGTTGGCCTCGGTAAAGGCTCCCAGGATAAATGAGCGATCGGTGTTGTACACGTAAAGCTCTGCCCCGGGAGGCAACACATACCGGTCGAAGGTTAAGTTGATGGAATATGCCCCCGGCGAACGAATCCCCAATCGCCATATCCTGTCGCCATCTGTTGTCGTTTCCCATAACCCGGAATTGTCAGGGTTCAGGTTTGCTGCAATATTATCTCCAAAGCGCCAGGGAATGTCTACGATGGTGTCGACAATCAGATCCTCCGCTTCCAATGACGCAATATTTACTATCTGCATCAATTCAAAGGGAGGACGATCTTCCAGCGATGTATGGGAAAAGCTGGGAGGTAAGCCGGGCTTACTCAACTGTGCCAGTGACATGCCCTGGAAAGAAAGCAGCAGAAAAAGCAGTATGCTATTGCGCCAAACCATTAATTTCAAGTATTGTATTCCTTGTAATAACGCCAAAATGAAAACATTGGTTTACAAAGGTAATACAAAAACAGCACCTAAAATCATCATCAGTTCCAGCATAACTCTGTTTTGCTTTGGGCACAGCCAGTCCGGGCTGGAATGACCTCTCCAAAATCAGGCAACAGCCGCAATCCTTTGGCAGCCTTTTTATACGTAAAGAAAGGCCTTATAATTTCTATATCCCGGTTTTGTTCACATTGTCTGCTTAGCAATACCATTCTATGCAACTCCACCATATAGAATTCAAAATGGGTTCCCAGCACCACACCAGAAACATTATTATGGGCCAGCTCCCATCTCCACTCGCCGGAATGATCGCGCAAATGGTTATAGAGGTCGAGGGTTACCACCTGTCCAGGCTTAAACAGCGTGTGGTACAAAGAACATTTGTGTGAAAAATGCATGCCCGGCAAGATGCCTGAAAGAGCATCTCTGATAGTTTTTTTATAGCTACATTCAATAAACACATCATGCGGGCATTTACGACAAAGCGAAGTTTTGAAATGAATTTGCATAGTGGGATAGCGCAGCTTGTTTTGGCTAAAAATACATAAATAGATTCCGCAACACTATAATTTTAGCGGTTTTTCCTGCGAACGGCAGCTTTAATTGATGATAATCTATTGAACATTCTTGTACTGCAATGTGTTATGTGAAAGTAAATGAATTTATATTTCTTTGACTTTCGACCTTCGACTGTTTGACCGTTTGACTGTTCGACTAAATTTTAAACCCATGAAAAAAAACATCCTGTTAATTGCCGCTACTGCCATTTTTCTGGCCTGCTCTGCATCAAATAAAGAAAAAGAAGAAGAGGTGGTTTACACCGGGCCTGTGATTGAATCTGAAGCCCTTAGTTTTAGTGTTGACACCCTGGCCACTGGGTTAACAAATCCATGGGGAATGACATTTTTACCCGATGGCCGCATCCTTATCGTAGAACGTCCGGGCCATATGAGGATCTTTGAAGATGGTAAGTTATTGGATGAACCGGTATCAGGGCTACCTGATATATGGTCACATGGTCAGGGCGGGCTGTTAGACGTGGTGCTCCATCCCAACTACGATCAAAACAGATGGATCTATATTGCCTATGCAGCACGAGGTAACCAGGGCGATACCGGCAATACAGCCATTTCGAGGGGACGACTTGTGGGCAACCGTTTTACCGACACAGAATTGCTGTTTCATGGGCAGCCGCACACAGACAGACGACAGCATTTTGGGGCTAGGATCGTATTCGACGAAGACCTGTACATGTTCTTCACCATAGGTGACCGTGGCGTGCAGAATAATGCACAAACACTCTCTAACCACAACGGGAAAGTACTACGGTTTCACGATGATGGGAGAATTCCTGCCGACAATCCATTCGTTAACGCAACAGGAGCCATGCCTGAAATATGGTCGTACGGCCACAGAAACATACAAGGGATGGCACTGCATCCGGTAACCGGCGAGCTGTGGTCTCATGAACACGGCCCACAGGGAGGCGACGAGATCAATATTGTCCGTAAGGGCCGAAACTATGGTTGGCCACTGGCTACACATGGCATCAACTATAACGGCACCATCGTCAGTCCTGACACAACCTTGCCAGGAATGATCGACCCGGTATTGCACTGGACACCTTCTATCGCCCCTTGCGGCCTGGCTTTTGTCGATAGCGACAGGTTTCCTGAATGGAACTTGAACATGCTGGTTGGCGCACTTGCAGGACAACATATACACAGGGTCGTGATCAGAAACAATGAAGTTACCCATACAGAAAAAATCCTTCAGGACTTTGCCCGTTTCCGTGACATCCGTCAAGGCCCAGATGGATATATCTATGTGCTGACAGAAGGACCCGGCATATTCTTCAGGATCATACCCAGATAAGGTTTTTTGGACAGGTCAAGCCCTGTCAGGAAACGCGGTGGCATTGTCAGGACAGGTCAAGCCCTGTCCCTACAGATGCACCGCCTTGATACATACAGGCCGGTCAAGCCCGGCCTATACGAGAGGGTGCTGATATGTGTCAATTCAACAATTCAACAGTTCAACAATTCAACAATTTTCCACATTATCCGCAGTGCATAAACCTCCTGACCAGCTTCATGGTCTCCTCCTTGTTGCAGCTGATTTTTTCACGCAGGTGTTCATCATTATATGACTCAAGCCCTTTGGCGATGCCTTCAATCAAACCTTGGGTAAACACGTTATGTTCCAGAAACACATCAGCCTGTTGACGCAGGTACTCTGCAGCCTTTTTACAAGAATAGGGCAATTGTCTGAGTTTATCTGCGTGATGTTTGTGTTTGTCATCGAAAATATTGACATCAACAAAGGTCTTTTGGGCAAACTCCAGCCCATCATGCATTTCAAAGCCATGGCGCGCTCCTACACAAAGGCCTGCAATCAGCAGGTAAAGATCTGCTGAACCGTCGGGACATCTGAACTCGAAAGTAGATTTGTCGCTGAAATCGGTTTTACTTTCCATCTCGAGGGGATTTTCTTTGCTTACCATATCGCCTGTGCCAATCCAGCCAAGCGGCACCCTGATCAGTGCTGACCGGTTGCGTTCACCCCAACATACATTGGTAGGAGCCTCCTGGTGAGGTACCAAACGGAAATAACTGGTAGGGATGGTATTCCCAAAAGCGGATAAGGCCGGAGCTATATCAAGAATCCCTGCAATCACCCTGCGTGACACATCGCTGATACGTCCATCTTCCAGTGTTTGGTTCTTCCCGTTTTTCATCGGGCGCATATGAATATGCAGGCCGCTACCAGCCTTCCCCGCAGTAATTTTGGGAGCAAAGCTAATGGTCACCCCGTGCTTATGGGCTACCTGGCGCAATATCCACTTTGCAATGATCAGCTGATCAGCAGCGTCTTCTACCGTTGAGGGAAGAAACTCTATCTCGTTTTGTTCATAGTCAAACGCATCGTCAGAGAAATTCCCCACTTCAGAGTGGGCATACTTGATCATCGCCCCTGTTTGAGCCATAGCCCTCATGGCATCAATACGTATTTGTTCCCATTTTACGAAAGGGGTCGACTCATGATAGGCCCGCTGGTCATTGGCCCGGTACAGGTCATTTTTCGGACTGATCACATAATATTCAATTTCACCCATCACCTCCAGCGAATAACCAGTCTTTTCGACAAGTGCCTGATGCGCCCTTCTCATGATGTTCTCCGGGGCACTCGCCAATGGATTGCCATCTTTATCATAATAGGAGCAGAAAATATCCAAAGCAGGAACAGTGGAAAACGGATTCAAAAAAACCGTTTTGAAGTTTGGCACCACGTATAGGTCGCTCGATCCGGCCTCCAAAAATGAAAACAGGCTGCTACCGTCAACCCGCTCGCCCGAAGAAAGCAGGCTGTCAAGATGTGTTCTACTCTGGATAACAAAGTTCAACACCTTTAGCCGCCCATCTCCTGCTACATATCGGAAATTGATCATCTCAATATGGTTGTCCTCCACATATTGCATGATGTCGGCTTTGGTAAATCGGGAGGGAGGCTTTCGCAAATAGCGAACCAAGGGATTGGGATTCAACAGAAACTGGTTTTCGTCCATAATGCTACTTTTTTATGTGTTTGAAATTAGTCTGAAAGTCTGAAGGTCTGAAGGTCTGAAAGAACTTCAGTGCCCCTAATCATGTGTTTGTGCAGCAAAGCAGTTGTCATGGGAATTTTTTCTTATTGTTTGATGCATATAATAGTGCATGCCTATTGGGTTTTTTAACACATATTAACAGTTAGTTATTTATGTGTCTGTGTTTTGTGATCGGCTGGTGATTGAATTTCACCCCTCCTGTGAGAAGTAATTAACATGTTTGTTGAATAGAATTTCATCCTTA
>SKYG01000258.1 GCA_007128045.1 Bacteroidales bacterium
AAGG
The DNA here is from genome assembly GCA_007128045.1 of Bacteroidales bacterium. Taxonomy (GTDB): domain Bacteria; phylum Bacteroidota; class Bacteroidia; order Bacteroidales; family UBA7960; genus SKYG01. Next base: position 5 of record SKYG01000258.1, read on the forward strand.
AATACAAAGTGCCGGAGAGTTCACGGTGGAGGTTGTTGATATTGAGAATATGCCCCTGGGCGACATCGATGAAAGGGTGTCAAAAAGTAATGCCATTATCGTAGGATGCCCAACCATAAACCAGAACATACTGCTGCCGGTCTACAGACTGTTTGCCGTGATAAGCCCTATAAGGGATAAAGGAAAAATCGCAGGTTCCTTTGGCTCTTACGGCTGGAGTGGGGAAGCCGCAAACCTGATAAACACCAACCTGAAAAACCTTAAGTTAAATGTTCAGGGCGATGGCGTGTTTGTGAAATTCACCCCTCATAATAATGAATTCCAGCAATGCTTCGACTATGGGAAAACCATCGGCGAAAAACTACTCCAATCATAAACAAATCAACAATTCAACAACTCAACTTTTATCCCTTGTTTGACTCAAAAACCATACAAATAATTCTGGGCTTACTCATCGCGGTGATGTTCTCCTCATGCATGACTGAACGGCGCCTGGCTTCTCAGTTTGTGATGACAGAAAACAACATCAACGTCTTGATCATGCCGCCGACGGCACTGATAAAATCCTATTATTCTGTGAATCCGGCAAATGTCGATCCTGACTCACTGGTAGCAGAAAACCTGGAAGACTCCCGGTTTATTAAAAGCCTTAACGATACAGCGTTCGTGAATTATTTTTTAAGGTCACTGAATCATTACCTGGAGCGCTTCCAGCTTAACGTGTATACACCACAAAATATCGATGCCTTTTTTCAATTGGATAGCAATGCATACCTTTTTTCTGTCGCACAATTAGAGTTACTGGAGTATGATGATAAATACCAGGATGTAACATTCTTTGATACCGTTGCTTATCGCGTTGTACTTCCTCAAACCACTGTCGAAAAAAGTGTATGGTTTGAATTTTCAGAACTGAACAAGCCTGATCAACCCTTGGAGGTATATTACAGCATGCAAAGTACAGGCGACTTTTTCGATGGCGGGTTTTACTGGAATTGGCGTACCGGCGAAATGACCTACAGGCATACCAGGTACGAGCTAGAAGAGGCCGACGTTTACGACCTGGCATATTTCGCCGGCCGTAAAAATGCACAATATATCTTTGACCTGCTGATGAACCGCTACGTAGCTCAGAACATAAAACGTCAAAGACGAACCCCCGTGTACTACCAGTACGACATTGATCAACACCAGATAAAACGAGCCAACCAGGATCGTTTTATTAAAATCCCACAAAATAATTAACCCGTAACCCGTAACCTCGTAACCTGGTAACCTGGTAACCCGGTAACCTCGTAACCCGGTAACCTCGTAACCCGGTAACCTGGCAACCTGGTAACCTGGTAACCTGGTAACCCGGTAACCCGGTAACCCGCAACCCGCAACTCACTTATACCTGGTGAATGGAACTACCTGCTGATCAGTGAAGTCGTTTCGAAGGTATTTGTAATAGCCGGCAATGGCGATCATGGCGGCATTATCGGTGCAATAGGCAAATTTCGGGATGTATACATCCCAGTTTCCTCGTTCCTCTTCATGAAGCAGCGCCTTGCGCAGACCCGAATTTGCCGATACACCTCCGGCAATAGCTATACGCCTGATACCAGTTTGCCTGGCCGCCTTTTTCAACTGCTTCATGAGTACATCTACAATGGTTTTCTGTATTGACGCAGACAAATCATTCTTGTTGTTTTCTATGAATATTGGATCTGAAGCCAGTTGATCCCTAAGAAAATATAAAATAGAAGTTTTCAGTCCGCTGAAACTGTAGTCGAGCCCTGGAACAACCGGATGAGGAAAACGAAAAGCTTTGGCATTACCTTCTTGTGCATACTTATCGATAAGCGGACCACCAGGGTAGGGCAGCCCCATGATCTTGGCAGCCTTGTCGAAGGCCTCTCCGGCTGCATCATCAATGGTTTGACCAATTACAGTCATATCAAAAAAGTCTTTGACCAACACAATCTGTGTGTGACCACCGGATACGGTAAGGCATAGGAACGGAAAATCAGGCGCCTTTTTATGTTGCTCATCCTCAATAAAAAGAGAAAGAATATGGGCATGCATATGATTTACCTCAATAAGTGGTATATTCAAAGCAAGAGAAAATGACTTTGCAAAAGAAGCGCCTACAAGCAATGAGCCCAACAGCCCGGGGCCATTGGTAAAGGCAATGGCATGAAGTTGATTTTTATGTATATTTGCATCACGCAAGGCCTTATCAATTACAGGCACGATGTTTTGCTGGTGGGCCCTCGAGGCCAACTCCGGCACAACACCACCATAATTTTTGTGAATGTCCTGATTGGCGATCAGATTGGCAAGAACTTTGCGATCATAAATAACGGCTGCGGATGTATCATCACACGAAGATTCAATCCCAAGAATATAAACACCCATATATCTAAAAATCAGGAATTATTTTTTCTTCAAGGAGGGCAAAGGTATCAAAAAAAGGAGAAAAATACTAATAGTACTGTTTATCCTGTTGGTCGCAGGTCCCGGGATCACCTATGCACTGCTTCGTAACAGTAAGGTGCAAACATTTCTTGTTCAGCATGTGGCAAACTATTTGTCGAACGAACTGGATACCAGGGTGGAAGTAGGCGGCCTGGATGTTTCTTTTTTCCTCAATATCGTGCTTGAAGATGTGAAAATCGAAGACCGTCAAGGCAATCAGATGATTAAAACACAAAGAATGGTGTTCGATATTGGAAGGATCTCCCCGCGGCATCGGAAACTATCAATCAATAAACTCTATCTGGAAAATGCTTACCTGGGCTTTAAGCGATATAAGGAAAGTGAGGTGTTGAATTTTCAGTTCCTGGTCGATTATTTTTCTGCAGATGATAAACATGTTGAGCAGACTGGTAAGAGATGGGACGTGGTATGTAAATCCCTGGAAATTGATCATTCGGGTTTTTCTTTTTTTGACGAGAATCAGAGCTCCGCAAATCCCGGATTTAATAAATATCGAATCGATATTGCTGATCTCAGGATTACAGTAAATGATATGTTTCTGGAACATGGAAAACTATCATTCAATCTTGAACAACTTTCTTTTAAAGAAGCAATGGGCTTTGACCTGAACTATATGTCAGGTTGGTTCGCTGTTAGTCCACAAAATGCCTCTGCATCAAACGTTCTGATCCGAACCGAAAAATCTGAAATCTCTTTGGATGCGGCACTTCAATATGATGGCTATGAATTCTTATACAACACGTTTGAACTCGTTGGCATCTCAGCTCAGTTATATGACTCCAGAATTAACCTGGCTGATATTGCATATTATTTCCCTGATTTATACGGACTAAAAGATGAAATTACCATCAGCGGTGAATTTAATGGCAAACCTTCTGATCTGGAAGCATCAGATATAATGATCTCTTATGGGATGCATACCTATTTCTCGGGCGACTTTACCATAAAAGGACTTCCTGATGTTACGCATACATTTATTTCTTCCACAATTCATGAACTGCATACTTCAGTGGCTGATATACAGGGTGTTAAAATGCCTGATCGAAGTGACTCTCCACATATTGTGCTGCCCGGAAATATTGACAACCTGGATAGGGTGTCATTTAAAGGTACCATCTCCGGATTCATGAATGATATAGCCGCCTTGGGTCGTTTTGAAACCAGCCTCGGTAACATTAGTGTTAACCTGGCAGCGAAAAAAACTCTGACAGCGACACAATACTCGTATTCCGGACATATTAGCACAGATGCTTTTGCCCTGGGACAGTTCTTCGGGAATGACAACAAATTGGGTTATATCAGTCTGGATGCAGACATAGAAGGGGAGGGGCTTAGCCTTGAAACTATGGAAGTGGCTATTAATGGAAAGATCAACACCCTTGAATTGGCCGGCTACAAGTACCAGAACCTGGATGTTACAGGTAATGTCAGCAACAAATTGTTTAATGGTTCACTTGTGGTCGACGATGACAATATGGGCTTAAGCTTTACTGGTATGATCAACTTTGAGGAAGATATTCCTGTTTTTGATTTTCAAGCCCAACTTAGTGATGCAAACCTCACTGTCCTGAACCTGTATCAACGGGAGAAAGAAACAGAGTCACTTTTATCGGCAACACTTAATATGAACGCCAGGGGAGGAACACCCGACGAGCTGACAGGAAAGTTGGAACTGAGAAATATAACCTACAAAGAACAATATACTGACCAGGAAGGGGAACTTTATACAGACGTTTATCATACCGATTTTATCGGACTCGAAAACTCTAGTCTGCCGAACAACCATATTGCTTTATCCCTTACATCAGATTATATAGATGCTACCTTAGCCGGACAAGTTAATTTTCAATCTCTGGGTGAGGCATTAAAACATTATATAGCTTCCCATATCCCGGCTTTTTTTTCCGAAAATGACTCCCAGTTACTAGCTCCGGATGTTCATAATAACCATACTCAGAATCTTGAGGCTGAAATTCATTTTAAGAATACCAGCTTGCTCTCAGAATTGTTTTTACCTGCTATCGAACTAGCTGATGACTCCAAAATCACACTGCGTTTTGATTCGCAACACCAGACACTGGATATTTATGGGCAATCGGATATGTTTACCCTTTTGGGAAACAGATTCGCAGACTGGAAACTGATCGGGGCTATGACCGCTGAAACATACCAAATAACAAACCAAAGTTCAAGACTTCTGCTAACTGATAGTCTGTATGTGCTTAACTTTTGCCTCGACGGACACCTTTATAACGATACCCTTTTCTATGAGGCAGTATGGAACTCTTTCGATTCGCCATATGCCAATCAAGGCCATATTCAGGGCATCACACACTTCGTAAATAAACAACATGCTGTGCTTCGTTTCCTGCCTTCATTTGCTATAATCAACGACGTAGAGTGGCTCATAAATATTGGCAATGAAGTGCTCTTTGACTCAGCAAGGGTCGAGATAAGCAATCTGATGGTGTATAATGAAGAACAGCTATTGAATATAAATGGGGTGTTAAGCCATGATCCCCTCGACAAGATGCTTGTTCATTTTCATAACTTTCAATACTCCAACCTGGATCCGATCATTCGTGCCAAGAACATGAGTTTTGAAGGAATCATCAATGGTTTGCTGTCATTTACCACCCTGTACCAGTCTACTTCATTTGAAGCCGATCTGGATATATCGGATTTTGCATTCAACAACGACGTGCTTGGAAATCTGTCGATCCAATCAGAATGGGTAGAGGCTGCAGAGGGCTTCAGGGTTGAGACTGCTATCCTGAATACTTTTCTATCTGAATATACCCTGCTGGCCAATGGGTTTATCTTTCCAAACAGAAAAGACAATGCCTTCGATCTAAATATTACAGTAGATAAACTACCGTTATCGATATGGAGCAGATATCTGGATGGCTTTGCACAGAACTTTAATGGATTGGTAACTGGTGATTTGCGTCTTGAAGGACCGATAAATAATCCAGAGCTATCTGGCCTGGTTGAAGCTACCGGTGCTGACTTTCGTATCGACTATCTAAAGACCCGATACAACTTCTCCCATTTGGTTCGTATTGAACAAAACTATTTCTCCTTTGATAACCTGGTACTTACTGACACTATTGGGAACTCCGGATTGGCAACCGGCACCATTTGGCATCAGAACTTCAAGGACTTCAGTATGGATATCCGGATCAGACCTGAACGCATGGTGGTGCTCAATACCAACGCAGTGCATAACGAACTTTATTATGGGAGGGCTTTTGCCAGTGGTTTACTCCATATTCATGGCAATGAAGATAATATAACCATGGATATCAGCGCACGAACCAGCAGGGGAACACAGATATTCTTGCCACTTACCTATACCGGTGAGGTTGTTGAGAATAATTTCATCACCTTTGTTTCCAGAGATACCACCCTTACAAACCTCACATTCCCGGCACGGAGTATTACTGGTGTGACCCTGAATTTTGACCTTGAAGTGACTCCCGATGCTGAAGTACAGCTGATATTCGATTCTCAGATTGGCGACATCATACGTGGCAGGGGGTCAGGTAACATAAAGCTTGAAATCTCATCACAGGGCGCATTTAACATGTATGGTGAGTATAATATTGAGGAAGGAGATTACCTGTTTACCCTGCAAAATCTAATAAATAAGAGATTCCGGATAGAACAGGGCGGATCTATCAGGTGGACGGGCGATCCGAACGATGCAGATATTGACCTGAGAGCGGCATACCGTCTGCGCACCTCCTTGTATGATCTGATGATGGACATTGATACATCCGATGTATATAGAAGAAGGGTTCCTGTTGAATGCATCCTCATTCTGGAAGATAAGCTGTTTAATCCCAGAATAAACTTCGATATCGATTTGCCCGGAGGTGATGAGAGTATCCGTGAATTAATTGAAAGACGTATTACCACTGAGCAAGAGATGCACAGGCAGGTCTTCTCATTATTGATTCTTAACCGCTTTATGCCAACAACCACCGATCAATACAACACCGCACTTGGCTATGGCGTGGGTAGTACATCTTCAGAATTGCTGTCGAACCAGCTTAGCAACTGGCTATCCCAAATAAGCTCGGAGTTTGATATTGGCGTCAACTACAGACCCGGTGATCAGATCAGCAGCCAGGAGCTAGAAGTG
>SKYG01000063.1 GCA_007128045.1 Bacteroidales bacterium
CAGCAAATGCCGCGTCGGTTGGGGCAAATACCGTAAAGGGGCCTTCACCCTGAAGGGCACCTACAAGGTTGGCCTCTGTTACAGCAGTAGCCAGTGTGGTGTGTACCTCGCTGCCAACAATGATGTCGACAACCGTGGCTGCTTTGGTATTTGAAAAAGCCAGAAAGAATAAAGACATGAAAAGTACATTGAGTACTTTAATGTCAGATGTAAAGAGTTTTGTAATGTTTTTCATGTTTATCAGATTTTAGTTAAATACATTTGATAAACACCACAAATCATATTTTGTTTAATCTTTTTAGTATTTCCTTAAACATTATTTCTTATAATATTGATTTATAGCAACATAAATAGCATAGGGTGACTCAAATAAATGAGACACCCTATGCTATCAAACCGTATTATTTGATTATAACCGGTTAATAAACTCTAATTGCTTAATGTTTTTTGTCTTTTGTCTTTCTGGATAGCAAGTCGTAAGCAACCGGGGCTGCGTTAAACAGAGATGAGTATGTTCCAACTGCCACCCCGATCATCAAAGCGAATGCAAAACCCCGTATCACTTCACCACCAAAAAGGAAAATAATAAGCAGCACACCTATTGTAGTACCAGAGGTGTTGAAGGTCCGGGAAAGCGTAGCATTTAGTGCAGTATTAATATTGGTTTTCAGGTCACGTTTGGGATAGAGGCCTATATTTTCACGTATCCTGTCAAAGATGATTACCGTATCATTAATCGAATACCCAATGATGGTAAGAATGGCTGCAATAAATGCCTGATCGATCTCCATTGTCCATGGGACGACATTATATAGCAGTGAATAAAGGGAGACTACGATAATAGAGTCATGGAATAATGTGGTCAAACCACCCATACCAAACTCCCATTTTTTAAATCTCATGGCAATATAGAAGAAGATGATGAACAAGGCGATAATAACGCTGATAATGGCACCAACTTTAATATCCCGGGCCACGGTAGGTCCAACCTTTTGAGAGCTCAGGCGTCCAATTACCTTATCATCATCATCTGATGTAAACTCTGCATACGTTACTGGTGTTTCGAAGAAACCGGCTATACCATCATATATTCTGCGTTCTGCTATAGAGTCAGCTTCTGCGGAATCATCTGTGATCATGAAGCTGGTAGTTATCTTCACCTGGCTGGATGGTCCAAAGGTTTTTACTTCAGGTGCTTCACCAAGCTCATCGATCAATGCAGCACGCATTTCGACTGTATTTACGGGTTGATCAAAGCGTACTACATAAGAGCGGCCACCTGAAAAGTCCACACCATAGCTAAGTCCTCTGACGAAGAATGACCCGACACCTACCAGTATGACAATGCTTGAAATGATATAGAATTTTTTACGAACTCCAAGGAAGTCGAAATTCACTTTTGTAAGTACATCTTTGCTGATTTTGTTATCAAAATGAATGGCAATATTTTTATCCATCCAATAGGTAAAGATGAGTCTGGAAAGGAAAATAGCTGTGAACAGGGAGCAGATGATACCAATTATCAGGGTGGTTGCAAAACCTTGAACCGGACCGGAGCCAAAGATATACAATACGATAGCTGTCAACAGAGTAGTAACGTTACCATCCACGATAGCGGAGTAGGCATTTTTATATCCATCAGCAATGGCAAGGCGTTGTCCTTTACCCGCTCGCAATTCTTCCAGGATTCGTTCATAAATGATCACATTGGCATCAACAGCCATACCGAGGGTAAGCACGATACCTGCGATACCTGGCAAGGTCAGGACAGCCCCCAGAGATGCCAGCACACCCATAATAAAGAATATATTAGCCACCAAAGCCAAATCAGCTACAATACCAGCTCTGCTATAATAGAATCCCATATAGATGAGCACAATAACAAATGCAATTAGAAATGAGAGAAGCCCGCTTGAAATAGCTTCACGGCCGAGTGATGGTCCTACGATGGCCTCTTCTACAATTCTTGCAGGTGCCGGCAGTGATCCGGCTCGAAGAATATTTGCCATATCCTGCGCTTCCTGAACTGTAAATTGTCCGGTAATCTGAGAGCGGCCGCCAGAAATTTCCGATTGTACTGTTGGGAAAGAGTACACAAAATCGTCAAGGACAATAGCAATGGAACGGTTCAAATTGTCTGCTGTCATGCGTCTCCAGGTTCTGGCACCTTCAGTATTCATAGCCATGGTGATTTCCACTTGTCCGGTCGGACTAAAATCCTGGCGGGCATCAACGATTACGTCACCTGTAAGGGGGGCTTGTCCATCGCGGGAGGTTTCTTTAATGGCTATAAGTTCATGCAAATTTTCAGTTCCGCGGGCAGGTTTGACGTTCCAGAACAGTTTTAGGTTTCTTGGGAACAAAGAGCGTACCTGAGGGTTTCTCAGCATTCCCATGATCCTTGCGGTATCCTGAACAGCTGCATAGCCAACAACGGGTCCTCTGGCTGGAAACATATTTCCTGTCTCATCCTGAACAAAAGAGGGTTGCAGGTAGGCAAAAAGTGGGTTTTGTCTGGCAAAGTCTTCAAATTCATCGCCGACACCCGGATCGAGGTCACCAGCTACAAGGTCTGCCAGACTAGGAGCTTCTAATGTATCAGGATCGGTTGTTTCCATAAATTCCTGCAATGGATCTGGATCATCCTGATCTTCAATAACATCAATGTCATTTGTTTCATCCCGGGTAGCGGGAGATTGCATATCCCTTAATCTTTCATTGGCATCCCAAAAATAGGTATACACTTCAGAGAACTCATAGGTTTCCCAGAACTCAAGACGAGCCGTTCCCTGGAGCAATCTTCTGACCCTTTCCGGTTCTTTGATGCCGGGCAGTTCGACAAGGATTCTTCCTGACGTAGCTAATTTCTGAATATTTGGTTGGGCCACACCAAAGCGGTCGATACGGGTACGAAGGATCTGAAATGACCGATCGACGGCAGCATCAACTTCGCGGCGTAATACCCTTAGAACATCTTCATTTGAGGAGGTAACATTAATACGGTCGCGCATTTCCGGGGTACTGAAGAAGTATGCCAGGCTGGCATCCGGGTCAACTTCCTGAAATGCCCTGCCGAAAAGGGTAATAAAATCATCACGGCTGGTCAATTGCATTTCAAGGGCGCGTTCCATGGCGGTCTGAAATGTTTGATCAGTGGTATAGCCTGCCAGGGCTCTGACTATTTCTGATACTGATACTTCCAGTGTAACGTTCATCCCTCCACGAAGGTCAAGGCCCAAATTCAGTTCACGTTCTTTTACCTCGCGAAATGTATATTTCCTGATGCCGAGATTAAATACCGGTACGTTCATCATCGAGTCAAGGTAGAATCTTTCTTCGGCGCGCTGTATAGAATCATTAAGCACTCCTTCTAACAGGATATCGCCTCCAGCCAACTCCTTTGACAGATCGGAAAACCGTTCGCTGCGGGCATATTCCCTGGCATCGCGTTCAACTTTACGGGCAAAGAAGGTAAAAGAGAGTTGGTAGAGACACACCAATGCAAACGCAATGGCGAAAAACCTTATTAAACCTTTATTTTGCATGATATAATGTGTTTAGTGTTTTCGAAAAACGACCGCAAAGTTAGTTGAATTTTCTTTTATAGGAGAAAAAACTTCCAATGCTATAATTAATACGCCAAGGTTTGTTCTGATGTTCTGCCTCAAATACCTTAACTATGAATGTCTCTGATTAAAGCGACATGCTCTGGCTTAATGATTTCCATACCTTTACGGATGGCTTCTTCATTTAAAGGGATAAGGTTATGATAGCGGTCGGGAAGAACTTTTTTAAGGCCTTTAATCACGTTTTCCAGGTCAATAACAGGTTTCATTTTAAGAAATCCACCTATGATAATCATATTAAACACCTTGGTATTTTTCATTTTGACAGACTCTTCAAAAGCTGAGATGGCACATATATTAATATCAGTGCGTTGCGGCTTTCTGGTCGTCCCATTTTCCTCATAGATTAAAAGCCCGCCGGGTTTTACAGTGTTCTCAAACTTGTCCATTGAAGGTTGATTTAAGACAATAGCGGTATCGAAGGTGCTAAGAACCGGTGAGCTGATCAATTGATCGCTGATGATGGCCGTACAGTTTGCCGTTCCGCCACGCATTTCTGGTCCGTATGATGGCATCCAGCTTACCTCAAGGTTCTGCATCACGCCTCCATAACACAATATTTGTCCCATAGACAAAACACCCTGACCACCAAATCCTGCAATTATGATTTCTTCAGTCATATAAACATCAATTTTTGTTATTCAGGCACTTTGATATCTCCAAGCGGATAAAAGGGAAACATATTTTGTTCCATCCATTTATTAGATTGTACTGGAGTCATTTTCCAGCCTGAGGGACAGTTGGCAACGATTTCGACGAAGCAAGTCCCTTTGTTAAGTTTTTGATACTCGAGGGCTTTCTTCAAAGCCCGTTTGGTTTTTCTGACATTGGCAGGCGTATGCACTGAATGCCTGGTGACAAAGTATGTTCCGGGAAGCTGAGCAACCAGCTCAGTCATTTTCAGAGGATTTCCCATCGAGGAGATATCACGGCCACGTGGGGAAGTAGAGCTCTTCATCCCTTCTAATGTGGTAGGCGCCATTTGTCCGCCAGTCATTCCATAGATACCATTATTTATAAAAACGATGAGAATATTTTCGCCACGATTGCAAGCATGAATTGTTTCTGCAGTACCAATTGCTGCCAGATCGCCGTCGCCCTGATAGGTAAAGACATATTTTTCTGGAAAGACCCTTTTTATACCGGTAGCTACTGCCGGAGCCCTGCCATGTGCAGCCTCGCTCATATCCACATTCAGATAATAATATGCCAACACCGAGCAACCTACCGGAGCCACACCAATAGTTTCTGATTGTATACCGAGCTCGTCGATAGCTTCTGCCAGCATCCGGTGGGCTGTACCATGTCCGCAGCCAGGGCAATAATGCATGATGCGGTCATTCAGTACGTCTGTCCTCTTATATACAAGATTACCTGGATCAATCAATGAATCAGCCATCTTTACCCTCCTATAATTTTTTGTTCAAATGCTTGAAATATCTCTTCCGGGTCGGGAATCATGCCACCAAAACGTCCGAAATGTTCTACTCTGGTTTGGCCATTTACAGCAAGTCTGACATCTTCAACCATCTGACCTGCATTCATTTCAACCGTTAATATTCCTTTCATCTGTCCGGCTAGTTTGTTAAATGCTACCGTTGGAAAAGGGTAAAGGGTTTGTGGACGAAGCAACCCGACTTTATACCCTTTCTCGCGTGCTATCTCCTGGGCTTTTTTAGTGATGCGGGCACATGATCCAAATGCAGTTAGCAAGTATTCAGCATCATCGCAAAGGAAGGACTCATAGCGCACTTCATGCTTTTCAATCTCTCTGTATTTTGCTTGTAGCCTGTGGTTTACATTTTCCTGCTCTTCTGGCTTTAGCTGCAATGACGTTACAAACACGCTGCTTCTACCCGGTTTTTTACCAACGGTAGCCCATTCAAACTCTTCTGTGAGAAGGGGTTGCTGCTCAAACAATTCTACTTTTTCCATCATCTGGCCGATGATTCCATCCGATAAGATCATCACCGGATTACGGTATTTAAAAGCAAGATCAAAACCCAATTTCACATAGTCTACTGACTCCTGAACCGTGGCAGGCGCCAGAACAATCAATTTATAATCACCATGACCTCCGCCTTTTACGGCCTGAAAATAATCTGACTGAGACGGTTGAATGGTTCCAAGTCCGGGACCGCCCCTTACAACATTTACGATTAAACAAGGCAGTTCAGCTCCAGCGATATACGACAACCCTTCTTGCTTCAAACTAATACCCGGGCTGGAAGAAGTTGTCATGGCGCGCTTTCCGCATCCTGCTGCCCCATAAACCATATTGATCGCCGCAATCTCACTCTCGGCCTGCAATACAACCATGCCAGTGCGTTCAGCCGGATTTTCATGCATCAGGTATTCAATAATCTCAGATTGAGGTGTTATAGGGTATCCAAAATAGGCATCACAACCTGCCCGGATAGCAGCCTCTGCCATGGCCTCATTACCCTTCATTAATCTTAATTCTTTCATAAATACAGTATTAAGCCTGTCAAATGTCGTTTCCCTACTTCTTTTCACGATAGACTGTTATCACAGCATCAGGACAAACAACTGCACAATTGGCACATCCGATACAGTTACTGTTAACTTTAACAGCATAGTGATAACCTTTGCTATTCACTGCATTGCTGATTGCCAACACTTGGTTGGGACATGCTTCCAAACAAACTTCGCAACCTTTGCAACGTTCAATATCTATGACAATATCACCTTTTCTTGCCATGGTTATTTTTTATTGGTTTTAGATACAACGAAAATAGTTTTTCCCTGCATGGCAAATCTATAACTTATTATCAAAATAACCGGAAGATTATAGGAAATATTTTTTTTTAAGTAAAAAGTATTGGCAACAACAAACAAACATAACGGCGGAAATATGTATTTTTTTGTATTTTTATCCACGTTATGAAAAAGAAACAGAAGCATTGGTCAAAAAGCCTACTTTTATGGCTCTCCAATATACTTGGCATATTGATTTTTCTGCCCTTTTTACTTATTTTTATC
>SKYG01000188.1 GCA_007128045.1 Bacteroidales bacterium
GAGTCAGGGTAATTATTGACAAACCGTCTGACCACATGCGACCCGATAAATCCTGCACCTCCGGTAATCAGAATATTTTTCATGTGTTTAAAATTGTCTGAATGTCTGAATGTCTGAATGTCTGAATGTCGAAAAGTAAAAAGGTCAGTTTAAAGTTTAAGGTTTAAAGTTTAACCCGCAACTCGTAACTCGTAATTCGAAGCGGAGTTCTGAGCAATCGGGATCTTCGTCATGGGTATTTCACATGTTTATTATTTATCCAAAATGCCGGCAGCAAGGTTTTTTTCCCATCGCCAAGCGGTTTTCAGCATCTCGTCAAGCTCTTTTTCTGCCTTCCAGCCAAGCTTCAGGTTGGCATACTTTGTATCTGCCCATACCTGTTCAATATCTCCTGCCCTTCTGCCTGTAATCTCATAATTCAGGTTCACTCCCGTAACTTTTTCAAACGTTTTGATCGTTTCCATCACTGAATAGCCTTTTCCGGTGCCCAGGTTAAACACCTCATAAGGAGCGTCATTTTTTTCTCTGAGCATTCTTTCAATGGCTACAACATGTGCTCCGGCCAAGTCATTAACATCGATATAATCGCGGATACAGGTGCCATCAGGGGTGTTATAGTCATCACCAAATACCCTGAGTTTGGGCAACTTCCCAATGGCTGTTTGCGTAATAAATGGCACCAGGTTGTTTGGTACCCCCAGGGGAAGCTCTCCAATCAACCCGCTTTCATGGGCTCCGATCGGATTAAAGTAACGTAGTGAAATAGCCCTGATAGACGATGATCGTACAGTCTCTTCAATAATTTCTTCAGAGATCTGCTTGGTATTGCCATAAGGCGATTCAGCCTTTTTAACAGGAGCCTGTTCATTAACAGGCAACTGGTCAGGCTGACCGTATACCGTGCATGATGATGAAAATACCAGATCCCTGACTCCAAACTCCTCCATGCTTCGTAACAGGTTGACCAATGACACCAGATTGTTGTGGTAGTATCTTAAAGGATATTCGACCGATTCTCCCACTGCCTTTAATGCGGCAAAGTGGATAACGCCTTTAATGTCATCATATTTGGTGAAAAAAGACCTGACACCCGACTCATCGCAAAGGTCAAGCTTCTCGAAAGCAGGTCGCTGACCTGTGATCTTCGCGATCATGTCGAGCATCACCTCCGATGAATTTACCAGATTGTCTATAACTACCAGATCATACCCCTTTTGATGAAGGGCAACAACAGTATGGGAGCCAATATATCCTGCACCACCTGTTACAACTATTTTACCAGCCATAGTAATTAAATTTTTTCAGAAGCTCCAATAGGTAAGCTCCTTGATGTTGTTTCGAAAAATTCCTTTTATATCAATAAGAATGCCCTTTCCGTTTCCCTTCATCATCTTCCTGAAATCATCTTCTGTGAGGGTAAGATACGGCTGGTGGTTTACTGCCACCACTACTGCATCATAATCCTGTCCATATGCATCAATGAGGTCAAACCCATATTCCCTTTTTATCTCCTCTGCCGAGGCAAACGGATCAACAAGGTCGACGCTGAGGCCATAACTGAGCAGTTCGTTGATCAGGTCTGCAACCTTCGAATTTCTGACATCCGATACGTTCTCTTTAAACGTGGCACCCATTACGAGTACTTTGCTCTCCAGGATATTCCTCCCTGCCTGTATGAGCTTCTTTACCAGCTGTTTGGCGGCATAGAACCCCATTGAGTCGTTTACAAACCTTCCTGAGTTGATCACCTGCGGGTGATAGCGGTATTCTTTGGCTTTGTAGACCAGGTAGTACGGATCTACACCAATACAATGTCCTCCAACCAGCCCAGGATAAAACCGTAAAAAATTCCATTTGGTGCCAGCCGCCTCCAACACGTCATAGGTGTTTATGCCCATCCGGTTGAAGATAATCGAGAGCTCATTCATCAGGGCTATGTTGACATCGCGTTGGGTGTTTTCGATGATCTTGGCAGCTTCAGCCACCTTGATGGTAGGCGCTTTATGCACTCCGGCCTTTACGATTTGTTCATATACCAGCGCTATATTCTCCAGTGCAACGGCATCACAGCCTGATACAACTTTGGTAATGCTTGTTATGGTATGTTCTTTATCTCCAGGATTGATGCGTTCGGGAGAAAACCCTATCTTGAAATCGACACCCACCTTCAAGCCAGACTCCTCTTCTAACACAGGCACACAGTCCTCTTCCGTACATCCGGGGTAAACGGTCGACTCATACACCACATAATCTCCTTTTTTTAAGACCTTTCCTACAAATCTGGATGCCGATAATACGTAGCTTAAGTCTGGAAGATTATGATTGTCAATAGGGGTTGGTACCCCAATAATATGAAAGTGTGCATTTTTCAGGTCGTGATAGTTCGATGTAAACGATATGTTACAATCATTAAAATCAGCAGCCTCAAGTTCTTTGCTCGGATCAATCCCTTGTTTCATCAAAGCAACACGCTCTTCTTTTATGTCGAATCCAATCACCTTGAAATGTTTGGAAAATGCCAGGGCTATGGGCAATCCCACATATCCCAACCCTATAACTGACAGGGTAGCTTCTTTTTGTACTAATCTGTGATAGATGTTCATGTTCAGTATTTAGTTGGCAGGCAATCAGGTTCCCAGGTACCCAGGTTCTCAGGTTATACCAGGTTACCGGGTTCTCAGGTTATACCAGGTTACCGGGTTCTCAGGTTGTTGTCCCGATAAATCGGATTCTTTGCTTCGCAATATTGATCTTCTGCAATTTCGTTAATTTATTGTTTGGTAACCAAATTTTTGAATAAAATATACTTTTCCTTGCTTTCGGGGCATTCAGCCTGATTGTGTATATCGAAATGCAGGCGATGGCCGTATTCGCTCATCCAACCTATTTGTTTACCAGGGTTTCCTACCACCAATGCATAAGGCAATACATCTTTAGTGACAACAGCGCCAGCTCCTATAAAAGCAAACTGTCCGATTTCAATGCCACATACAATGGTGGCGTTGGCTCCGATCGTTGCACCCTTTCTTACCGTAGTTTTTACATACTGGTCTTTTCTGATAATGGCACTTCTCGGATTAACAATATTGGTAAATACCATGGAAGGACCCAGAAACACATCATCCTCGCAAACAACGCCTGTATAGATAGATACATTGTTTTGCACTTTTACGTTATTGCCGAGTACCACTGACGGAGAAACAACTACATTTTGTCCTAAGTTGCAGTTCTTCCCAATAAAACTGTCACCCATAATATGGGAGAAGTGCCAGATCTTTGTTCCTTTCCCAATCTGACAGCCCTGGTCTATAACTGCAGTTTCATGACAAAAATATTCCTGTTTCTCCATATGTAAGTATTCCTTTTCTCAAATATAACTATTTCTGTTCGGACCGCTATCAATCGCCGTTTTCAGAAATGGGCAACATATTTTTAGCTCCAACAGGCTATGATTGTAAACCTTAATTCGACCTTCTATCTAATGAGACAAGGCATGCCTTGTCTCTACCCCTTCAGACTTTCAGACTGTCAATTCGGTAAACCTTCACATCAACACATCAACAAATGAACACATCAACAGATCAACACATCAACAGATCAACAGATCAACAGATCAACAAATCAACAAATCAACAGATCAACAAATCAACAGATCAACATTCTCTAACTAAAAAAATCATTCACTGTATATGTAATATATTCCAACTGTTGTTCATCGAGTTCGGTATGCATTGGAAGCGAAATAACCCGGTTGCATAGATCTTCAGTTACCGGGAAATCACCCTTCTTGTATCTTGGGTCAAGATATGCTTTTTGCATGTGCAAAGCCACGGGATAATATACCATGGCAGGGATGTCTTTCGACATTAGATGCTCTTGCAATGTAAACCTGTCTACGCCCTCGGTTTTTAGGGTGTATTGATGAAAGACATGATCTGAAAATGCACTTTTTACAGGAATGGTCAGACCCGGGTTATCTTCAAATGCGTTATCGTAGTAGGCTGCAGCCTGTTGTCTTTTTTTTGTATACCTATCGAGGTATTGTAATTTGATTCTGAGTATGGCCGCCTGAATGCTATCCAGCCTGGAGTTAACACCGACGGAATCATGATAGTAGCGCACTTCCATCCCATGATTTACGACGATACGCATTTTTTTTGCAAGCTCATCATTGTCAGTAAAGATAGCACCTCCATCACCATAGCAGCCAAGGTTCTTGGAAGGGAAAAAAGATGTGCAGCCGATATGTCCAATACTCCCAGCTTTTTTTGTACGTCCATCTTCGAAGTAATAATCTGCGCCAATAGCTTGAGCGTTATCCTCAATAATATATAGTTTGTGTTCTTCTGCAATGTTCATGATCGATTCCATGTGGGCGCATTGCCCAAACAGATGAACAGGAACGATGGCTTTGGTTTTCGGCGTAATGGCTTTTTTGATGGCCTCCGGATCGATATTGAACGTGTCTGGCAGCACATCTACGAGTACCGGTGTAAGTCCGAGCAACGATATTACCTCAGCTGTGGCCACGAAGGTAAATGAGGTAGTAATTACTTCATCTCCTGGCTTCAGGTTAAGCGCCATCATGGCAACCTGAAGTGCGTCGGTGCCATTGGCGCAGGGTACTACATGCTTAACCCCCAGATAGGCCTCCAAATCCTGCTGAAAGTTCTTTACTTCCGGGCCGTTTATATATTGTGTCGACCTGACCACATCCAGTACAGCAGTATCAATCTCATGTTGAATTTTCTCATATTGACCTTTCAGGTCTACCATCTGAATCTTTTTCATCAAAAGGATTTTTGGGCAAAGATAGAAATAATCGCGTCGAAAATCAATCAGTTTAAGGTTTAAGGTTTAAGGTTGAAAGCATCATCAATAATTAAATCAATTGATTTATCTTTGGCCAGAGATTTCATACAAAAGTTATAATCAACTATGCGGATTATCTACTCACTGTTTATTTTTATATATGCCCTGGGAATTCATCTGGCTGCTTTGTTTTCGAAGCAGGCAAGAAGGTGGATAGATGGAAGAAAAGAGTTATTGCCCAGGATGGAACGGGCCAATCAAAGCCGGAACAGGCTTGTTTGGTTTCATTGTGCATCGCTGGGAGAATTTGAGCAGGGCCGTCCGGTTATTGAGCAATGTCGTGACGAATTTCCTGACATTCAGATCCTGCTGACTTTCTTCTCTCCATCAGGATACGAGGTAAGAAAGGCGTATTCTGTCGCGGATTATGTTTTTTACCTTCCATTGGATACCCCTGGCCAGGTGAAACGTTTTCTTGACATCTGGAATCCGGCGCTTGCGGTCTTCATCAAGTATGAATATTGGTATAACTATTTGCATGAGATGCACAAAAGGCAGATACCTGTCATGATGATTTCGGCTACATTCCGGCCTGGTCAGCACTTTTTTAAGGCGTATGGTTGTTGGTTCAGAAAACACCTGAGAAGCATATCACATTTCTTCGTACAGAACGAGGCGTCTTTTGAGTTGTTACAGCATATCGGGGTTAGCCAATGCACCATAAGTGGCGATACCAGGTTTGACAGGGTTTCAGAGATCAGCAAGACTCCCGGAGATATCCCTGAAATAAAATCTTTCGCTGCCAACTGCAGGGTACTGGTTGCCGGAAGTACCTGGGAAAAGGATGAAACACTGATTGCAGATGCATTGAACCATTCTGACCTGCAAGTAAAACTGATCATTGCCCCCCATCATATCAGCGATCATGGTCTTGCCCGCCTGGAAAACTTGTTTGCATCGAACTCTATCAGATTCTCTGAGGTAAAGGGTGACATCGACCCGGATGTTAAAGTGCTCATCGTTGACAGCGTAGGTCTTTTGTCGCACATTTACCGGTATGGACATATGGCGTATATTGGAGGCGGCTTTGGGAAAGGCATCCATAATATTCTGGAGGCCGCCACTTTTGGGATGCCTGTATTCTTTGGCCCGAATCATCATAAGTTTATCGAAGCAAATGAATTGTGTGAAAGGGGAGGGGCTTTTTCAGTAAAAACAGCTGATGAACTGAGAGATAAACTTAAAGAAATGCTGTTAAACGATCAAGCATCCAGGAATGCCTCTGTAATTTGTAAAAACTATGTACACGAAAAAACAGGGGCAACCAACATAATAATTAACTATTTACATACGCTCCTTGCATGATACAGATCCCTTGTAAAAATTGCCATAGCGGTTTTTTATCCCTGTTATTATAACTAACTTTACACTACAAACTATACATTACCTATAATTTACAAGGATATGAAGTTCTTCTTAAAAGTGTTGGTGTCTGCCTTAGCCGTATTTATTACTGCCTATCTGCTGCCAGGAGTCTCTGTCGACCCATTTACAACCGCCATTGTTGTGGCATTTGTTCTTGCTGTGTTGAATGCACTGCTTCGACCGGTTCTCATCATTCTTACAATCCCGGTTACTGTCATGAGCCTGGGCTTGTTCTTATTGGTAATTAACGCTTTTATCATTCAGATAGCTGCCTATGTTGTTCGAGGCTTTAGTGTGTCGAACTTTTGGTGGGCCTTGCTCTTCAGTGTTATACTGTCTGTCGTGACATGGGTTCTGGATATGCCTGTTCGC
>SKYG01000310.1 GCA_007128045.1 Bacteroidales bacterium
CACATACAAAAAGTTTATTTCAAAAAATTGGAAAAAACCAAAGTAACATAGCTTCCTGAATTCGGGTTTTTCTTCTAAGTTTATTTTAACCAGGTTCTTAAAACATTGTCTGGCAATGCTTTCGACGGTATAGGATTTACCGACCTGTCTTGCACCTCTTATAATAAGTGGTTTTCTGTCCGACCTGTCTTTCCACTCCAATAAATATTGGTTAATTTCACGTTTCATGCTAAAACACCATTGTATTTGTACACTTATTATGCAAATACACTACCCTATTTTCATGGATTATTTCAGTAAATTCATGATTTTGTCGAGGTACGCCATATTCAGAAGCAGATTCTGACGGCCTATGATCAGGATTTCTCCAATCATCCACCTGTAAACATTGTGCCGCGCATCAGGATGTTGTGGAATGCGATCCCTTCCCAATTGGCAAAAGAGAACCGGAAGTTCATATACGGA
The DNA here is from genome assembly GCA_007128045.1 of Bacteroidales bacterium. GTDB lineage: Bacteria > Bacteroidota > Bacteroidia > Bacteroidales > UBA7960 > SKYG01. The sequence continues at coordinate 466 of SKYG01000310.1, forward strand.
TTGATCAGGCAGGGCGCACGGGCCCAAGATTATGAAATGGCATTGTCATGGCTGATCGACTGCGGACAAGTTTACAAGGTGACCCGTATCACAAAACCTGCCATCCCGCTAAAAGCCTATGAAGAGATGGGCGCCTTTAAGCTATATCTTGTTGATACCGGCTTGCTTGCCGCCATGAACGCTATCGATGCGAAAACCTTGCTGGAGGGTAACGCCATCTTCGAAGAATTCAAGGGTGCACTAACAGAGCAGTTCATATTGCAGCAACTAGTCACCGATGAAGACCTTACGATACACTATTGGACTGCAGATCGTTCAACAGCAGAAGTTGATTTTGTGTTACAGTATCATGGGAAGGTTGTTCCGTTGGAAGTAAAAGCCGAAGAAAACCTCCAGGCCAAAAGTCTGAAAGTGTATCAGCAAAAATTTCAGCCTGCTGTTGCACTTCGGCTGTCCATGTCGGACTACCGCACCAGCAACTGGCTGGTAAATCTGCCGCTATATGCCATCAGCAGGTTGAAATATGTAGTGGGATAGGCTGTTATCTTCATGCAGGAGAGTCCAAAATTGCACCAATTCCCCGCTAAACAGCTCCCACAAGAGTAACTGATTATGAATGGGACAGGTTATCATTTGGAAACATCATGCTGATGATGTAATTTTGTTTCAGAATCAATCATAGCCCATCCCAATAAACGAAAAAAAAATATGACCACTTTTCTTTGTCGCGACTGCAACCTTTCGTTTGAAGACGACCAGAAAATCAAAAAGGAATACCAAGATTACATCTTTGGTCCCTGCTGGAAGTACATCGCCCATTGCCCGCAATGCAAGGTCGAATGCTCCGAAAAGCCGGAACCAAAGCCAGGCAAGGCAAAGCAGGAGAAGCCAGTGGGTTGCGGCACCGGCGCCTGTCAGGGCCCCTCGTGCAGCATGCTGCAGTAAACCAATCCCGGTTGAAAAGAATTACCCCGCTGATTGCGCCGGATTATCGTGGTTTTTTACCATGATCAATCAAATGATTTACATCTGCGTTTATCTGCGAAACTTGTGCTAAGTGTAGTCGAAGTATCTGCGGAAAAAAAAAAAAAGTATTCCAGAAAAGGAAGTAACATTATAATATCCTGATCCTATCCGAAAAAAGAACATTATGACAAAACTTTCACTGGCAGAAAGCGTGATCAGGGCCATGGACGGTACCGACCCTGACCTTGTTCCCTACCTGCCTTATATCCTGCAGGATGCCTGGGAGATTGGCACCGACGCGGAAACCATCATCGGCATGATTACCAGGCACTTTCCCAATACAGGCAAGCTGGCAGTGCTTGACCTGGGATGCGGCAAAGGGGCCATATCAGTTCGGGTAGCCAACGCCCTGGGGTGCCAGTGCCACGGCATCGATGCCATCCCGGCGTTCATTGACGAGGCCCGAAGCAAGGCATCGGTGCATGGCGTGTCACAACTATGCCGTTTTGAAACAGGAGACATCAGGCAGGAAATCAACCGGTTGCCCCGATATGATGTCATCATACTGGGGGCCATAGGTCCGGTGCTGGGCAACTACTACCAGACACTCACTACGCTGAAGGATTGCCTCCTACCCGGTGGCGGCATCATCATCGATGACGGTTACATTGAAGACCACCATGATTTCTCTCACCCCCTGGTGTTGAAACGATCAGAGATGGTAAACCAGATCAGCAAGGCCGGAATGACCCTGGTGGAAGAAAGTCTGTTTGACGCTGACAAAGTGGCCGCAAATAACGACCCTCTGATGGATAGCCTGATTGTAAGATGTAAGGAACTGGCAATAAAACATCCCACAAAAAAAGAGCTGTTCCTGAATTATATCAGACAACAGCAGGAAGAAAGCCGGATTCTGGAGGAAGAGGTGGTTTGTTCTGTGATGCTCATCAGGAGGTCACACACTTAATATCCTCAAACAAGGAATACACAACTATTGTAAAAGCCACTCCCGGATTACCTTGTATAATAAGTAACGGTGTTGAGCTGATCCCATGCACCCCTGGTGAAATCCGGGATTCTGACAGGCATCCCCTGGTTGGCTACCGATACCCTGGAAAGCTCTATGATCGACGACCATTCGGCCGCATCATACACATCCATATCCAAAGGCAGGCCATGACGCAGGCAATATATCAGCCGGTAGTCCATGATAAAATCCATCCCACCATGGCCCCCCACCTCCCTGGCCTTTTCACCTACTTCTCTTACGATAGGGTGTTCGTAAACCTGCAACAGGGAATCCATGGCTACATCAGACAGCCACCTGTGACCATCCGGTTCGAGGGTGATGCCCGTACGTGGCCATTTTTGTGCAAAGCCCTTGGTGCCGCTGAGCATATGAATGCGGCTGTATGGGCGTGGACTGGTTACATCGTGCTGTATCTTGATGGTTTTGCCTTTGGCTGTTTTGATGAGGGTGGTATTCATGTCGCCCTTGGCATAGTCTGCCTGGGCATACTCTGACGCTTCGCCAAACTTCTCTTTGGCATAAGCGGTGAGACCGAACTGACCGCTCGACAGGGACACCAGAAATTCCATGCGGTCGCCCCGGTGAATGTTCAGCGCGTGTGCAATGGGTCCCAGACCATGCATGGGATACAGCGACCCGTCGTATTCCTGATTATGCTTTAAGCGCCACATGTTCCAGTAATGGCCTCTTTCACCTTCTTCGGCGAAGAGCATAGACCTCAGGTCATGGATGTATGCCCCTTCGGCATGGACGATCTCGCCAAACAGACCTTGCTGAACCATGTTCAGGGTGGCCATCTCAAAAAAGTCGTAGTTGCAATTTTCAAGCATCATCATATGCCGGCGCGTTCTTTCTGCCGTATTGACAAGTTGCCATGCCTCCTCAATAGTGAGTGCTGCAGGAATCTCTGTAGCCACATGCTTGCCCTGCTCCATGGCAAATACCGCAATGGGCGTATGCAAGTCCCAATGGGTACAGATATACACCAGGTCAACATCATCGCGCTGCGATATGGTTCTATATCCATCGGGATCGATGTATACATCGGCAGGTGGTCGTCCCCTTTCAACCAGGGTTTGCTGCGCCCTTTCAACATGTTCAGATACCACATCAGCAAGCGCTACAATTTTAGCTTCTTCAATAAAGCTCAGCCTGCGAACGGCTCCCTGACCACGCATGCCCAGACCGATGATGGCCACCCTTACCGTATCAATAGGATCGGCCCTTAACTCAAGCACATGCTCCTGCCCTTCTGGCCTGGGTGGTTCAGGAAATACCTCAACAGCCTCAAAGGGTATGTCAATGCCAGGTCGTGACACATTATTGCATGCTGCCAAAGCACCTAACAGAACGATTATAATTGCGGTTCTCATATGTTTATTTTTTTAATCCTTAGACTTTCGACCTTTGACCTTCGACCCCATGAAAAATAATCATGCTCATGTGTGTCAGAACGTTTGTCAGGAGAATTTTATCTGCTTACTTTAACAATTCATTAATCACTTTTGACAACATAAAGCGCAGCGATTTAACTTTATAAGACATATCATTAAAAGTACCAATTATAAATGATTCTGTTTTGGGATGATAAAACATAAATGCACCTGTCACGCCAACACAGCCCCAGCAGTTGAATTTCTCTGGCATCAGCAACGGAACGGTTACAAACTTCCAGATGGAGTATCCATACCTTAATCCAATGTTAGGGAACCCCATCGGCCGGTCATCAGCCAACATCCTGCTTAGGGTTTCCTGTTTCAGGATTTTGTGATTCACCAGGGCTTTCATAAATATCAAATACTCGTCGAGGGGTGCGATTACGCTGGAACCAGCATAATCAATAGGTGCAATGCCCTCAAAATCAGCAAAATTAATGTTTTGCAGAAACACACCTGCGGTAGGGTATGGCGACTTTTCCCTGGGTTGTGACGCATCGTTCATGTATGCGTGCTCCATCCCCAACGGATCAAATACCAATTGGTGCATGATTTCATGAAAACTCTTTTGCATGATGTTCTCAGCAATCAATCCCAACAGGAAATAATTTGTGTCGCCATACAAATGTTTTTTCCCCGGTACTGCCTTGGGTGTTAAATTCTTTTTACCCCATTGGATGGATTCCCTGGTCGAGATCCTAAAACCGGGTTCTTTGATCATCTTATCCAACAAGGGGAAGAACACGTCGCCCAATCCGGAGGTTTGATTCAGCAAGTGCCATATCTTTAGCTCTTTTGAATAATCCTTCCCCTTAAAAACATGAAGGTTCTGCATCAACTCATCGTCAAGATGCTGTGCAACAGGATCATCAAATGACAACTTTCCTTTATCGTGAAGCATACCTATTATGGTGGCGGTAAACAATTTCCCGACACTGGCCAGGTGATTGGGCTGTTGGGGATGGGCATCAAAATCGCCGGTCCTGCCTTCGGCAATGTTCAGGTTTACGCCCAACTTATCCGACTGAACAAGCAGGTAAGCATTCTTAACGGCATCGTCATTTTGAACCTGTTTCCTGAAGTTGGATTCTATCCTTGATTGCATATTTTCTTTCATATTTATGGCCTTAGGCCAAGTTTGTTGAATCGTTGAGCGATAAGTTCTGAATAGGCCGTTTTCATATGATCAGATATGAAGCTATGCCTGATTATTTCATTCCATTTTAAGTCAATCCCTTCAAATCTTTTGAATATATTGTCTATGGCTTTTTGTGGGATATGGCATTTCTCCATGGCAGCTATAAAATCGTTCATCCCGATTTTTCTTTTCTTTCCGTTCAGGTTCAAAGCCAGCTCTTCGGGATCATCTTTCATTACGAGTGCAGATGGAACCATATCGTAAGCCGGACAGAGTGTCCAACCGGTATCAGGTTTCTTAATAAGTGAGAAATTCTTCAGGTGCATGTCGGCATTACCCGTAAGAAATGAAAAAACAAGCTGCTCAAAAAAGTTGATCACATCCAGCAGCGGGTTGTCGGCATATTTCAGGATCGCTTTCCCAATCTGCTCATAGGACCCTTTGTATTTATGCTCTGTTAATCTTTCTGTGAGCTGGCACATATCTTCCATGGGCAACTTCCTGTTTTGCACCCTGTCAACCCGTTTGGTTATGTAGGCCAAAGTACCTGATGATAACCGGATAAGGGCATGTGGCGCGGTTTGGATACCACTTGCCACAGAAAGCCGCATGGTTAAAGCCTCTAACTCTGGCAGCCCCGGATATAAATCAAAGGGTGGTTTTAAGATGTAACTTCCCCATAAGCCAACAATGGTAAATCTTTGTGGCAAACTCTTGTTGCTGCCTTTCTCCAGGTGAAGGGATAGTTTTGGTTGTACGCCAGTTACGGCGGACTGACTTTTAATGACCTGTTCGCCAAGCTCGTACATGTCATCCTCAGAATAAGGCAAAACAGGAGGTACTGATGTGGCAAAAAACTTTCTGCTGCAGGCAGCATGAAAATCTGTTTCTGCATCGCTGAGAAGATTATAGCAATATAGGCATCGTGTTTCCTGCATAATCATTCCGGATTACTGTCATCAATGATACTTACAGCTCCGATACAATCACGACAGCAGGCTAACAAAAGACCCATGCGATCGCGTGCATCAATTTTCCAGTTTTTTTCTGCGATATCCAGAAGCCAGCCCTCCGGAATCAAGCCATCAAAAAACGGAAACATCATTTTACTGATGTAGGGCTTATTGCGTTTGGGCAACGTCAGGCTGACAGGCTCAGAGTCGTTATTATCCAGATAAATAGAATCATAAAGAAACATAAACCCTTCTTCAGTTTCTGATAAGATGCCCGCCGGCTTGTTATGAAGTAATACCTTGGCTTTTCTCATTGGTTAGCTTTTTGCGGTCTATTGGCACCGGGCCTAGCTCATGACCAAACATTAACAAAACCTGGTTTACTTTATCCATTCGCAGGCTGACTTTTCCCTGCTCCATATCGCGTATAAACCTCAGTCCAACGCCAGATTTAGCAGCAAGTTGCTGTTGCGTGATCTTTAGATTCCGCCTTCTTTGCTTTATGAATGTCTGAAGCGGATTCATTAATTTTGCCATACTTATACCATTTCGGGTACAAATATAATAATTTTTTAATAAATATACCCTTTCGGGGTTATATATTTTATCTTAA
>SKYG01000124.1 GCA_007128045.1 Bacteroidales bacterium
ATACCCTGTTTTGTATTCATTGTCAATTACTATTGAAAAATCATCACGAGAGCTATTAACAGGATATCCAATATTGATAATTTCCTGAATCTCATCATCTATGATTTCCGTATAGAAAATATCCAAACCACCCAGGCCAACATGGCCATCCGACGAAAAGAATAATATATTGTTTTTGTGGTAGAAGGGAAACATCTCATTGCCTTCGGTGTTTATTTTGCTTACATTAACCGGAGTGGACCATTGCTCGTTATCCAGCAGGTCGACCTTATAGATATCTATTCCTCCTTTGCCACCAGGCATATCTGAGGCAAAATACATGGTTTTGCCATCGGGTGTGAACGTTGCGTGACCAACAGAATACTCCGGGTTGTTAAAAGGGACAGGCTTCAGGTCGGTCCATTTTCCATCAACGAAGTATGAGACCAGTAGTTGTAAGTTAATGGTTTTGTCTGGTTTATTGTCTACGCCATAATTAACGGTAACCGCCATGATCTTTTCGCTATGATCAATAGCAATTGGCCCTACGTGAAAATCCCTCAACAACAAATCTGCAAGAAATGGCCTGGGGTTTAGTAGCTCGCCATCGGAGGCTTTATCTGCGATATAGGGTGATAGAAAGGGAAGCTTGTTTCCTGACCAAATACCCCGATCGGGAATATCTGTTAGACGGGAACTGGCATAAATAACCTGATCCCGGTAATATATCGGACCAAAATCCTGGGAGTCCTGATTGATCCTCAGATGTTTGATGTCGATGTTGGAAGCCTTCGACCTGATCTCTGCTACAAAGTCACCGGCATGATGATACCTTGCGGCTCTTGAATCAGAAGGTGCTAGTTGATAAAACCTTTCCAGCTGTTGCTTTGCTTCCTGATACCTTTCCTGCGACATCAATGCCTGGGCGTAATTCCAAAAGTCCTCAGGAATAGTTTGATCGCTGGAAGTCACTTCCGCGTAGTATTTTAAAGCTTCGTTAATATTGTCAAGAAAAAAGTAGCTGTGGGCAAGTTTTCGTTTAACATCTACTGATTTATTGTCAATACGCTCAAAATAATTGATGGCTCCTTCATAGTTGATAAGATCAAACTCCCTCATGCCCAATCGTTCTGGTCTGCTTTGACCAAAGGTTTGGGTGAAAACCGAGCTTAACAAGAATAGAATAATGATAAACTTCATCTGTAATTAATATTTTTAAAAGTGTCGTGGTGACTTAACCCTGTGACTTTCCAGGAAAATAAAATCATATCTTAGAAATACCTCATGTGTGCCGAAGTTATTGTTCGGGATTCGGTTCAATATTGACCAATCGTAAGAGTATCCGAGCGACCATTGATCCGTTATTCTGAGCCCCACCATCGCACCAACCGCATCTTCTGTTCGGAACATAGCGCCCAGAGAGAACCTGTCGTAGAAATAGAAGCTGGCTGTAAAGTCAAGCTCGACAGGGGCCCCTTTGGTCATTTTGACCAGGGTGGTGGGCTTAAAGCTGACATCATTGGTTAATGGGAATATTGTTCCGGCAATGAAATAGTAATGCCTTTGCAATAAGGCATAGCGTGCCCCGCTATTTACGGTATTGTCCAGAAAGTTTTCTTCCATGAGTGCCGGTATGGAAAACCCTGCATAAAACCTTTCTCTCGAGTAATAGGCCCCAAATCCGAAGTTTGGCAGCCATATACTTTCATAGTTATTCATTATAGCGGGATCATCGGGCTGAACTGCTGCCAGGTCCATAAGGTTGATGGAATGCATTCTGACGCCTCCTTTAAGGCCAAACGACAACTTGCTCGCTTCTGTAAGCCGCACGCTGTAAGAAAAATCTGCATTGAGGGCAGTCGTTCTTTCCGGACCCAGCTCGTCGTTATAAAATGCCAGACCCAGGCCTATGTTTTCATTACGCAGGGGTGAGTGAAGGGTCAATGACTGTGTTACAGGATTTCCAGGGAAATACGACGCCCACTGAGAACGGTGCAAGGCTGTTACTGTAAAGGCTTGTCTGCTACCTACATAAGCCGGATTCACCACTTGCGTGTTATACATATAGTGTGTATACATGGCATCTCTTTGAGCGAGAGCCTGAAAGCCCGCGACCATGAATAAGATACTAAAAACTGTTTTTATATAAATGCTATTCATTGCTTTAACTTTTTTATTTGATTAGCGGGTCAAATAAATGAAACCCCTGATCGGTTTATTCTCTGCATCACCCAGATTGAGAATGTAGTAATATGTTCCTGCGGGTAACTGATTTCCGCCTATAGTGATCCCAAATTGGTTGGTGCCATCCCAATCATTATTATAAGGTGCTGCTTCAAAGACTTTATTTCCCCAGCGGTTAATAATAATTATTGAGTTATTGGGATACCTTTCCAGACCAAGGATTTCAAATTTATCATTGATACCATCTGCATTCGGGCTGAATACCTCCGGAATAAATAAATCGGGTATCTGCACTTCAACCGCGACTGAAGCGTTGTTGTTTGACAAGTCCGGATCTGTTGTTTCATTACTTACCGTTGCATTATTGATGAGGATGGTACCACCAGTGGTTCCAGCCGGAACCTGTGCCACTAATGTAAGTATGATTGTTTCACCCGGTATCATTTGTGAGAATGTCCAGACAACAGAATTGTCGGAGGCATTGTGAATACCCCCTTCGTTGGCCTCAATAAACAGCACTCCTTCCGGTAAACTGTCTGTGACCACTACGTTGATTGCATGATCAGGGCCATTGTTTGTTACGGTCAGCGTGTATTCTATGGACTCTCCTGCCGGAACGCTGGTTTGATCAACACTTTTGGCTATACGAAGATCTGCTTTATGTTCAGCCACAGTGAGTATGTGTACGGCGGTATTATTCAGTGGATTGGGATCGTAGGTATCACTCATCACCGATGCATGGTTTAAAATCGTACGTCCTTCAGGTGTATCCGGATGCAGCCTTACCACGATTGTTACTGATAGCATGCTGCCATTTTCCAAGCCATCAAATGTCCATTCTATGCTGTGGGTTGCACTGTTGTAAGTGGCATTATGTGAAGCACTAACAAACTCAACTTCATGGGGCAATTGATCTCTTATTAGGATATTTACGGCATCAGACATTCCCAGGTTGGTAATATCAAGTGTATATGTAATATGATCACCTGCATAAACCTCGTGTTCATCAGATGATTTGGTGATCATAAGGTCTGCTTCTCCTATAACAATTACCTTTGCTTCACAACTAAAAGCAGGATCAGCATTGTCTGCAATTGCATGTGCCTTGTTGGTGATCGGAGTGCCTGAAAGAACTCCATCTTTAACGATGACACGTAATTCAATTGTAACAGATTCATCAGTGTCCAGGTTTCCAAGATCCCATGTCACAAGGTGGTTGGTTGGATCATAAGAACCACCGTTTGAGGCAGATGAGAATATAAAGCCATCAGATAAAGTATCCTGTGCAACTACATTCGTTGCCATCCCAAGGCCATAATTGGTGACCGTCATGTAAAAGATCACTTCATCTCCTGGATATACCAGGTTGCTGTCTGTATGCTTGGTAATAACCAGAGCCGGGAAATCAGGCGGATCCAAGGTGATTGTCTCTTCAGCACTGTCAGACACCGGGTTACCTTCCGGGTCTTGTCCAATAGCATTGGCGACATTGATTACCATGCCAGCCTGTACGTCTGACTGGGTAATGGAATAGGATTCTGTGAAGGTATGCTTCTCACCCGGTATCAGATTTGGGATGATGGTGTTTAAACCTGTAAGTGGATCGGTAACCAATACATTGGTAAGATCCGTCTCCCCTGTGTTGATAACTTCTATGGTATATGTAATTAGATCACCAACAGCAGAGTATGTGTTGGGATCAGCAGTTTTTGTAATGCTGATATCAGGGGTTAACACTTCACATACCGTTGAGATACAGTTTGTCTGAACACCAAAGCCAAAAGGAAACCCTGCAGTACTGCTATAGCTCCAGTTGTGGTGAACGACATTTTCTGTTGTGGGACTGGAATCCAGTGGTGAAGGAGCAACGACGGTAATTACAACACCATTACTTCCGGTAAGAAAACCTCCGTTTTGTGGATCTTCCTCCAAATCCCATACTACACTGGGGCAGAATTCCGGGTTGTTAAGTGATGCCGGATCCTTGACCTTGAAACAAATATTGAAAAGTTTAGTCCACTCTGTATCAGACAAGTAAACTGGTCCGGCATTCTGGTTTACTAACTGTATGGCGCCATTTAAGAATACGGCTGCTCCTTCCATGGAGAACAGTGTTGATCCCGAGTTTTGGGAACCGATGCTGATTGACGGCGGACTGGGACTTACTGGGCCGTATCCACCTGCGAACTCTCCCATAGAAAGAAATTCGAGAATGTCATCATCAAAAAAGAAACGGACATTCATGCCGAAGACCTGCACGTCGGGTGAATCAGAGAGAAATTCAACATCAAGACAATATGTCTCTGTGTCACAGTCAAACTGGGGATTGGCAAATCGCACAGTTACGACCGGCAGCTGTGCCATGGCCTGATATCCCAGGGCAAAGATTAATACAAAAAGGGTGTATATCGTTTTCTTCATTATCAAAAATTCTTGATATGCTGAGATGTTCGGGCCTGATAATTATCTCACTTTCAATAATTATCAAAAAATATACCCAAATGTTTATCTCATTATTAATAAGTGCTTTATCAATTAAACAATTGTATTATTTATTGTTTTCATTTCAATTATGAGGTCTTATTCTTCGATTTTGAAATTTGAGACCACTCCTTTAAATGACTGGTTTTTTAAAAATTATTAGTTTCTGGGAACACTGGTGAATTTTCCGTTGTTAATCTCCCATAAGCTCCTGTCGTTGAAATTGGTGTCACCGTTCATGTTGTAATCACCGATTCGGTATTTTCCAAAATCTGTGTTTTCACTTTCCCATTTAGAACGGTCATCAAAGTTTATGTCGGTATCAGACTGACTGCTTGTGGTTTGGTCGCCATTACCGCCAAACATGACAAAGACACCATCGAGTATTTCTTTTTGTCCCACAATATCACCGAACCCAAATGGGTTGTTGACATAGCTTTGGGTATACCTGAAATCATAGGTGATGGTTCCATTTACAACTGGTATGGGTTCGTGCGACATAACGATCAGGTGGTTGCGATGTTCAATGACCAGGTAATAGCTTTTGGTAATGTCTATATCGCAGCAGTTGATAAGCCCACCATCTGTAAATTTGACTGATCCATCTTTGTATAAGAGTGCTGCAGCCTTACACATTGGACCTCCTGTACCTTCAGGTGTCTCTCTTAGTGAAACCAACACCCAATCGACTACGTCGGGATGGTATCCTGCATCACCTTCTGAGGGGTTACCTTCTGAATCGAGACCACTGCCTTCATCACCATCATAAAACCATGGTGCCTGGCTATAGGGCTGTCCCGGAGCGGAATAATTGATGCCGGTAAATACATCTTCAAATGTTTGACCAGGTAATACTTTCAGGTCGTTAAGGTCTGTCCGCATCGGCAGGCTGTAAGTAGCTGTGCCTTCCGGATCTATCACAGCACCTTCCAGATATACCCAAACTTCGATATCAACACAATCACTGGCCACAACAGTTGATAAGACTGTTGCCTCATCCTCATCAACTACTATTCCACCACTTGGATCAGTTCCTGTCGCCTGTGCTATATTGGTAAAGGAACCTACGACAATATCATTAGCAGTGATTGTATATGTGGCTGAGTATATCCAAGTCTCATCGGGATCCAGCACGTTATTGTTGTTCAGGTCACCTGAGATGTACACAGGACCAGTAGTTGCCAGTTCATCGGTAACCACAACATCTGCGATGGTGGTATTGCCAGTATTCTCCACACTTATTGTGTAGGTAATTACCTGGCCGGCAGCTGAATATGTTGTCGGGTCGGCCGTTTTTATTACTGCAATTGTTGATGTGGCTTGTATTGGCATGACTGACTCATCGTCGGTGTCGGTTACGGTGCCACCTTGTGACGGCGTACCCGTAGCTGTTGCCAGGTTGGTGATGGCCACCTGGTTGTTGACATCCTGTTGTGTCACCACGTAGGTAGCGGAGAAGTTGACGCTTTGTCCGACTGCCAGGGTAGCCACTGAGGCAGGTGTGATGCTGCTCAGGGTGCCTGTGCCGTTATGTACATCGCTGACAGAGACATTGGTCAGGTCTACATTGCCGTTGTTGGTCACCAAGTAAGTATAGGTGATGGTCTGTCCGGCCACAACCCCAGATGTTACATTGGCGGTTTTCTCGATGCTGATAGATGGGCTTGACACCATCGGTGTAACGCTGGCATCGTCGGTGTCGGTTACGGTAGCATTCTGAGGCGTTGTACCCGTAGCAGTCGCCAGGTTGGTGATGGCCACCTGGTTGTTAAAGTCCTGCGGAGTTACCACATAGGTAGCGGAGAAGTTGACGATTTGTCCGACTGCCAGGGTAGACACTGAGGCAGGTGTGATGCTGCTCAGGGTGCCTGTGCCGTTATGTACATCGCTGACAAACACGTTGGTCAGGTCTACATTGCCATTGTTTGTCACCAGGTATGTATAGGTGATG
>SKYG01000134.1 GCA_007128045.1 Bacteroidales bacterium
ATTTACTTAATACCAATCCAACAGCCTGACCAGCAGCCCCTCCGATGGCAAACATGATTCCTTTTAAGGGAACCTTGCTGATAGGTAAAACCTTAGCAGACGTTCGTTGAAATACCACCAGGGCAATGCCCGACATGGTTACGGCCATTCCTGCCAGATGAATCCAGGCAAGCATCTCTCCCATAAGCATCCATCCGACGAATGCAGATATGGGCGGAACCAATGTCATGATGAGCATCGACATTCGTGATCCGATCATAGTAAAGGCTTTAAACAGGAACAAGTCGCCGATTACAAAACCCACCAAACCCGATATGATCAGCCAGAACCAAGTAAAAGCACTTGCATCGATGGGAAAAAATAATCCACGTCTTATCCACGAGAATATTCCCAACAGAAAAAATGCCATTACCAGTCTGATGATATTAACCGGAACACTTCCAACCTTCCTGCTTGCCGACTCAAAAGATAAGGCAGTTATGGTCCAACAAAGTGCTGTAAAAAGTGCTGCAAACTCACCTATACGAATTTCCATAATCGTCAAGATCCTTTTTCACGCGTCACATAATGCCGAATTACATATAGTATCTGTTTGCTGTAATGCTTCATAAAGGCCATGTCGACTCCGGTTATTTTTATTAGTTCATCTGGTTCTGTTGGCTTTTTCAGACAAATATCCCGCAAAACAGAATCACTGCAAACCATAAAAGCAGGGTAGTCGTATTCTTCTGCCAATTGTCGCCGGGTAAGCTTCAGCTTATAGAATAAGTCCTGGTCTTCATCCGGGATACCCGGTACATCTTTATCCATCAATATGTTAAGGATGGATAAGCCCGGTGATTTTCCATCATGCAGGAATGTCATGCCTTTTTTGTTGATGGCGACAACAGGGTATTCTTCCTCATCCTGGGTTTCCATAATTACATCTGCAAAGCCATGAAGAATTAGCAGGTCAAAAATATCAGAAAGCTGATCTCTGGTAAAGCTGGGCAAGGCTGAAAAGGTGCTCAGGGTCATTAAACCCTGATTCTGTGCAAATGCATTCCGGTTTCCTTTCAGTACATCAATAGTACGCTTAACCCCAATGGGGAAAGGAAGTTCTGACAAGCAATACAAGGTGATGCTCATCACAGAAACTTCAAAATTTTCCAATATTCTATCTATCGACTTATTTTCTTTATCCATATATGGTATGCTTTAGTGTGATAATAACCTACTAACCGGAAGTCAGCTTTCGACGCCTTGCATATGACCTGAATAAAAGCTTGAATAATCCAGGCTAATAATGTATAAAATTATGGATTTTTTGATGATTCTTGTCTAAAAAGATTCTTTTAGTAATCTTATTAAGAGCAGTAATTTTTTGCTTAATTTTGCGCATTAACTAATAATCATTAAAATAATCAACCAGATGAGACAATCATTTTTTTTCCTGATCGTTGCGGTTATTGCATGTTCATGCGGCACCAACCATTCGCAAAGCGTTAATGAACAAATTACTGACCTTAACATTGCTCAGATCGTCAGTGAGCCGATGCAATATGAAAATCAAAGCGTCCGGTTTGAGGGCACTGTCGGGCATGTATGCCGTCATAGTGGCGATAAAATGCGGGTGGTAGAACATGAAGATGATGCATATAGCATATTGGTCATGTTGGGCGAGTTTGCCAGCACCATCAACCTGGAATTCGAAGGCAAGGACGTAATAGCTACTGGCGTAGTGAAGACCCAGGTGCGTAATATTGATGCACTGGCAGATCATGATCACGATCACGATGGAGACCATGAGGATGGTCATGGCTGCGCTTCTACTGAGGAAGCTATCGCACGACTCAAAGAAAGAGGTATAGATGCTGACATTATGGTGTATGTTGAACTTACCGGCTTCGAGATAAAATAAAACAGGTTTTCCAGTTCTTATCATGAAAATACGCAGAATAAACAGGGCCATTCACAGAGACCTTGGTTATTTCTTTTTTGGGATGGCCATTATTTACGGATTATCAGGGATTGCACTCAATCACCGCCATCATTGGAATCCAAACTATATCGTTACCCAGGAAAGTCACACATTTAATCTTCCTGAAAAGACCATTGAAGATGGTAAGGAGCTTGCCCATTTTTTCCTCAACCAGCTTGATGAGGTAAATGCTTACAGAACACAGGTACAGCGGGGAAACAATTTCAGGATATTCATTCAGGGAGGTACCGTAAATGTTAATATAGAGAATGGACAGGGAAACCTTGAAACAGTAAGGAAACGACCTGTTTTTTATCAGGTAAACTTTTTGCATTACAATACACCCAAAAAGCTGTGGACATGGTTTGCCGATATGTTTGCTGGTGGACTGATCATTTTGGCTATCACCGGATTGTTTGTGCTAAAGGGAAAAAATGGTATCACCAGAAGGGGGGCATATATTACTGCGGCAGGTGTTATCATTCCGTTGATCTTGCTATTTATATACCTTTAATGCCTGCTAACCTGCATTAGAAGCATGAATATTACAGGTTAAATGATTCTTTGAACCCATACAAAAGCTGGGTTCGACCTAAAAAAACCAAGCTATATGAGTGACGATAAAAAGATCATCTTTTCAATGGTCGGAGTGAGTAAAACATTCCCTCCAAATAACAAACAGGTGTTAAAGGATATTTACCTGTCTTTTTTTTATGGCGCCAAAATTGGCATTATTGGCTTAAACGGATCTGGAAAATCTACGCTGCTGAAGATTATCGCCGGCGAGGAAACATCTTTTCAGGGACAGGTCGTATTTTCTCCAGGTTATTCTGTTGGCTACCTGGCTCAGGAGCCAGTTCTTGACAATAGCAAAACCGTCAGAGAGGTAGTAGAGGAGGGTGTTCAGGAAGTGGTAGACATTCTAAAGGAATATGAGTCTGTCAATCTACGATTCGCTGATCCTATTGATGATGAAGAGATGACCCGCTTAATAGAGCGTCAGGGAGAGCTGTCTGATCTTATTGAGCAGCATGGTGCCTGGGAGCTCGACAATAAACTGGAGCGTGCCATGGATGCGTTACGCTGCCCGGATTCAGATGCATCCGTCAAACACCTCAGTGGTGGAGAACGACGCAGGGTGGCCTTGTGCAGATTGCTGCTGCAGGAGCCAGATATTCTTCTTCTTGATGAACCCACCAACCACCTGGATGCCGAGAGTGTTGAATGGCTCGAAATGCACCTTAAACAATATAAAGGAACAGTTATTGCTATCACCCACGACAGGTATTTTCTTGACAATGTTGCCGGTTGGATACTGGAACTCGACAGGGGAGAGGGCATACCCTGGAAAGGAAACTATACATCATGGCTCGAACAAAAATCCAAACGTTTGGAGATGGAAGAAAAAACAGAAAGTCGCCGGCGTAAAACGCTCGAACGCGAATTGGAATGGGTTCGGATGAGTCCTAAAGCACGCCATGCCAAAGGTAAAGCCAGATTAAATGCCTACGATAAGCTGCTTAACGAAGACCTGAAGCAGAAAGAAGAACGCCTTGAGATTTATATTCCAAACGGACCCCGGCTTGGCAATAAAGTTATTGAAGCTAAAGGTATCAGTAAAGCATTCGGCAATACATTGCTATTCGAAGACCTGGACTTCTCCCTACCGCCTGCGGGCATAGTAGGTATAATTGGTCCTAATGGGGCAGGTAAAACAACCTTGTTCCGCATGATTATGAGGCAGGAGATGCCTGACAATGGTGATTTCGAGATAGGAGAAACTGTTCAGATAGGATACGTTGATCAGGCCCATGCAGACATTGATCCGGAAAAAAGCGTTTGGGAAGTGATATCCGGAGGGCATGAGCATATCAACCTGGCTGGCAGACAGATGAATAGCCGCGCCTACGTGTCAAGATTTAATTTTAGTGGAGCGGAGCAGGGAAAAAAATGCGGAGTTCTCTCAGGCGGTGAAAGAAACAGACTGCACCTGGCGCTCACCTTGAAAAGCGAAGCCAACGTGCTGCTATTGGATGAACCTACCAACGATATAGATGTGAACACATTGAGAGCCCTTGAAGAAGGACTTGAACATTTTGCAGGATGTGCCGTGATCATAACCCATGACAGATGGTTTCTCGACAGAATTGCCACGCATATTCTCGCCTTTGAAGGTGATTCCCGTGTGGTATATTTTGAAGGCTCTTACTCTGACTATGAAGAAAATAAGAAAAAAAGACTCGGCATTACTGAACCAAAAAGGGTTAAGTATAGAAAGTTAACCAACGACTGATCAAAACTTACTTGCTTAATGAACCAACATTCTGATGATGAGTTATTGAAGCTTTTTCGCGAGGGTGACAACCCTGACTATGCATTCAACCTGATCGTCAGAAAGTATCAACAACCTATATATTGGCATATTCGGCGGCTGGTTATCGTGCATGATGACGCTGATGATATAGTGCAGGATGTGTTTATTAAAGCCTGGAATGCGTTGAAAAAGTTTAGAGGTGACTCTGCGCTATACACCTGGTTATATAGTATTGCGACAAACGAAGCCATTGGATTTCTGAAAAAGAAGAAAAAACGCTTCTTTCTGCCTCTGATTGACATGGAGAGGCAGTTAACCGATTCACTGGAAGCTGACGTACATTATGTCGGCAACGAGATTGAGAAAAAGATTCAAAAAGCTATTCTGTCACTTCCTGATAAACAACGGGTTGTTTTTAATTTGCGGTATTTCGATGAAATGAAATATGAAGATATGGCAAAAATCTTAAATACCTCAGAAGGTGCGCTAAAAGCCTCATACCATCATGCAGTAAAAAAAATTGAGAAATTCATTAAAAACAATTAAACCATTTGATATCCAATCAATCTAATATAAAAAATCACGTATGACAAAGTCTGATCGAAAAGAACTTTTTGAGGAACTGTCGCGAATAAGCAATGGCTTATCTCCCGGAGAGTTCAGTGGTGGCTTTCGGACTCCTGATAACTATTTCGACACCTTGCCCAATAAGATTCAGGGCAAGATTGGTAATGCCAGATCCAATCAGGTGCCTGACATCGGGTTTAAATTGTCGTGGAAACCAGCCATGGCAATTGCAGCTATTGTTATTGCAGTTGCCTTGACCAGCGGTTTACTGCTTTTAAGAGATGGGAAATACAACGGCCATCTTGCCGGTTTTGATGATGCTTTTGTTTTGGAATACCTTGTGTCATACGCCGATGTTGACCCTCATTTCTTTTATGACATGGTTCTTGAATCAAATCTTTCCAATGATGAAATTCTTTTTGGGTTTATGACCGACAACGATATTGATGATCATCAAGCATTGTTTTTTTATGTAAACAGCCTGTTAGACTACCATTGGATCGACACAGAATCATTATTAACAACTGATAATTAATACCCATCTATGAACACATGCAATACCCATGACAAACGCTTTGACACACATGAGCATGATTAAAAGATTTCCCCTTTTTTTTGACTTTTCGACATTCAGACATTCAGACATTTAGACAATTTTAAACACATGAAAAAAACAAGAAACATCTTCGTACTTGTAATATTGGGTCTTTGGGGGCTATCTGCTTTTTCACAACCAGGATTTGGCCGCCGTTTTGAAGATCAAATGCAGGCTATTGAAGCCCGCAGGGTGGCACACATTACAGAGAAGCTATCCCTGACACCAAAAGAAGCACAGGTTTTTTGGCCTGTTTATAACGAATACCTTGAGAAAGTCAGTGAACTTTCTCAAAAACAACGTGAATGGTATCAGGAGATCAACAGGGTCAGGAACATGTCTGATGCAGAATGGGATAAACTAGCCGAAGCAGAGGTTCTTAGAATGGAGCGGTCTGCTGCACTTCGCAGAGAATATCACAGCAAGCTGAAAGAGATACTTCCCATCAAAAAAGTGGCCTTATTGTATGAGGCCGAACAGAGTTTTAACCGTTTGCTGATGAGGGAGACGCAACACCGGATGCGCGGACGGGAGTAATGGCTGACTGTTGCAGCCACCCGACATTTCCGTTGGCAAGTCTGATCTCTGCCCACTCACCTAATGTATCGATAATTGTTACTTTGGTGCCCTCATGAATCACAAACAGGTCTGGGCTATCTGCACCGGGAGCACTCTTTGCTGTAACCCTGGGTAAAAAAACGATTGCATCATGCCTGTGATAATGATGGATATATTGTCTATGCGCAGCTAAAAAAGCCATTCCAGCTGCCACTAGCAACACAACAGACAAGGCAAGGGTCAGTTTTTTTAACACCACCTTCCCTGAAAATAAGTACCATAGCAAGCTTATTAGGCCCAGGAACAAGGCAACCAGTCCAAAAATGGCCCACCTGTCGATGTCTAACAGATAGATAAAAGCCTTCCACCACCGTTCATAAAAAATGACCGGAACCGGGTCGATACGATCGATTATCCTGGAGCGGGCTATGTCAAGATTGTAATGGATATTTTCATCAAAAGGCTTCATTTGTAAAGCCCTTTCATAGTTCAGGATAGCCGGAGCCAGCCGGTTTTCCTTAAAATAACTGTTCCCAAGATTATAATATAACTCAGCTGACTCGAGCCCCATGGCAAGTACCTGCTCATATTGCTCTATCGCATATAAATATTCGCCCTGAATATAAGCCTGATTGGCCTGCTCAATAATTTGGGCAGGCTCAGCAGCTCCTGCATAGACACCTAAAGACCAAATTGCTATTAATAAGATAAATAACTTATTCATGCCAGATTAAGACGTTTGTTTCTGATTTCCTTCTCAAGTGTTATGATAGACTGAACAGCCCTTCCATACATATCCTCCATGTCATTGGCTGAGTCAGACGGGGCAAATCGTGCATACTCGCAGTTGTTTAGTACTTCCAAAAAATCATTGGCGATGATTTCGGAAATGCCTTTTTGTTTAAATGCCTTTATGGCTTCTTCTTTGTTTAGCTTCGATTGAGGTATGCTCAATTTATCGGAAAGATACCCCCACAATGCCTTGAATATTTCGTCATAAAACAATAACTCATCCTTTGTACGCATTAAGATGGCGGCTTTCTTCAGTCTCTTCCTGGCCAATTTATCTGCTTTTCTGTTACGCATCAGCATCACATTGCTTCTTACCTTCACTTCCCTGCGGCCTGCAACGAGCAGGATGGCAAACAATAAAAACGGAAGGATCAACAAGATATAAAATGTTCTGCTTTTATAGAAAAGCTGCCCAAATGTAGTCAATGAAAAAGGCCTGGTTACAATAAACCTTATATCTTGGGTTATTTGCTGAAATTCAGAACGCCCGGTTGAAGAAGATTCACCTGCCACTCCGGCATAACCGGTCACATGTAATGTAAATGGACCAGCCGTTTGATTAACATATCTGCCCGCTGAAGGGTCGAAATAGGAGAACTGAATAACCGGTATCGTAAACTCTCCTGGTGTGCGTGGTATGATCACCCAGTCATATTCCCTGCTGCCTTTTACGCCTGATCGTTCATTTCTGATGTGATCAGCAACATTTGGGTCAAACACTTCAAGATTTTGTGGAAACTGAATGTCAGGTTTTTCAACCATCCTGATATTTCCATTTCCCTCAATCCGTATTTTCAGGTTCGTAGCGTTATTAACATCTAATTCTTGCTCCGAAATACTCGCTGTCATTTCATACCTGCCAACTTGTCCTTTGAAAGAATACGGCCTGTTTTGCGATGGCAAAGGTCTTACCTGTAAGGTAACCTGATTGGATCGAACCACATGAGGCACATTCTGAACATTGCCAAAAACAGAACCCCCAAAAAAGTCATCAAAAATACTTCCGCTACGTTGCTGGCTGCGTAACCTTACCAAGCATTCTACTTCTAAAGGTTCTATTCTAAGTTCTCCCGATCGTTGCGGAAAGATTGCAGCACGTCGTATCTCCGCCACACTATATTGAACCCCATCGATCACTTCTGTGGTCGTTGGCGGTTGTGAGGTGTCTGTCAGGTTTTCAGACCAGAAACCCTGAAAGGAGGGAAGCTTCTCAATGGAATATCTGGATATGGGCAGCCTGGTAAACAGCTTATAGGTGATAATTACCTGTTCAGATTGATAGGGATTGTTATTGCTTACTTCAGCCCTGACGAAGATATCTCTTGATGTAATCTGGGCTTCTGTCTGCTGGCCAGGTTGTTGCGTTGATGGGGGAGGGGTGGAACCCCCCGGAGAGGCTTGTCCGGAAACTGTAATGGTATGTGTGTTTGATGAATAGGATGTACCATCCACCACAACGCTTGCGGCACCAATAGAAAAACGACCTTCTTTGACTGCCTCCAATACATAGGTATATGATATGGTAAATGTCGTTGTAACCTGATTATTGATAATCTGGGTGGATGTACTGGTTGATTGCGAAGGACCTGAAAGCACCCTGAAATCAGAAAACAGGGGTGCAGTGAACTCAGCAGGTCTGGCATTTACCGTAAAAACCACCCTGAAGCGTTCTCCCACAGCGACCTGTGCCGGAGCCGACAAGTTGATGGAAATATCCTGGGCTGCCAGCGACAAGGTTGCCTGAGCCATCCCAAGAAACCAGATAAAAAGTGTCCTGATGATCCGGATGCTATTCATTATTTACCATTCTTTTTCCGATGTCCCTGTTTGTGTTTGTGCTTGTTGCCGTTGCATTTCTTCCTGCAAATTTTGCTCCTGCTGATTTAATGCATCTAATATACGCTCAGCATCCTGAGGGGATATCTGTTCAGGACGGGGCTGCTGAGCTGTATCTTCCTGTTGTTGCTGTTCCCCTTCCTGTTGTTGTTCGCCATCTTGCTGCTGATCTTCATTATCTTGCTGATCCTGCTGATCCTGCTCGCCATCACCGTTTTCATCATTATTGTCATCTCCTTCGGATGGTTGCTCCTCAGGAGGCTGATCCTCAAGAAGCTGCATAGCATAAGAAAGGTTGTACCGTGTGTCATCATCGTTTGGATTCAGCCGTAATGCCTGCTTATATGCTTCAACACTTTCGGGAATCTGCTGGTTCCTTAAGAGAGAGTTGCCCAGATTGTGATAAGCATTGGCTTTATCCTGCCCGGCAGGAGCAAATTTTGATAAAGCCTCAAACAGTTCCGAGGCTTCTTCATAGCGACCCTGCTTATATAGAGAGTTGCCGAGGTTGAATAACGCCGCTGAATTTTGGGAATTCAGTTCAAGCGACCGACGGTATTGAAGCTCTGCTTCACTGTAATTGCCTTCATTATACAACGCGTTTCCTTTTCGGATGTATTGTCTTTCATTATTGCCCTGGACAATTCCGGCAGATAATAACACCAACAAGAAAATCAAATAACTCTTCATATGTTTATATTTTGTCTGAATGTCTGAATGTCGAAAAGGCTTCTATGACTGTAACGATTTAAGGCTAAAAAAGTTTTATTCTATTCAACCATTTGTTCTTTCTTTCAGATATCAACACCTCAACTATCAAAGCTATCAAAGCCAATGCCACAAAATAATGAAAACGGCTCTCATAGTCAGCAAACACAAGGCTGTCAAACTCCTCTTTCTCCATTTGCTTGATTTCATCCAATATATCGGCCAAACCCAGATCAGCGCCACGTCCTTCCCGGAACACGCCACCACCTTCCTGGGCGATCTGTCTCAGGGTTGCCTCATCATATCTTGAAACGACGGTATTACCCTGATTATCGCGAAAGAAACCGGTCAACTGTCCATCCCGGTATACCGGAATGGGAGCTCCGCCAGGGGTGCCTATCCCGACGGTATGAATCGTCAATCCTTGTTGCCGGGCTTGTTTTGCCACTTGAACCGGATCGTCCATATGATTTTCGCCATCACTGAGTATAATGAGTACCTTATTCGTCAGTTCATCAGATGAAAAAGACATCATAGCTCTTTGTATGGCTGAGCCAATTGCCGTTCCCTGAGCTTGTACACTGTTGGTACTGATTGTTCTGAGCATCATCCGTGCAGCGTGATGATCTGATGTAAGAGGAACCTGCGTGATGGCACTTCCGGCAAAGGCCACTATACCAATGCGGTCTCCTTCCAGCCGGTCAATCAAGCGAGACACAGACATCTTCGCTCGTTCCAGCCGGTTTGGCCTGATGTCTTCGGCAAGCATACTCCGGCTTACATCAATGGCAACCATTATATCGACCCCCTCGCGCCTGGCTTCTTCTAACCTGCTACCAACCTGGGGGTTTATAGCTGCAGTGATCATACACGCAAGGGCCATCAGCACGATATAAAACCTGAACCATGGACGGTGCTTTGATACCCAAGGCATCATCATGCTTAAAACGTCATGACGTCCAAAACGATGCAAGGCCTTCTTTCGAAAATATCTTGAGCCCCAAAATACTGCTATAAAAACAGGTATAATGAGGTAGATATAAAAAAATTCCGGATGTTCAAAACGTATCATATCCATAATCAGGGTATGGTTTTTAACCAGGTGTTTCTGATCAATATCTCCAATCCAAACAATAGTAAAGCCAATAACACCAAGGGTAAATATTCATCATAATTCCGGGAATATTCCGTAACATCAATTTTGGAACGTTCCATTTGGTCAATTTCTGTATAAATTTCCTCGAGCTTTGTCTGGTTATCAGCCCAAAAATACCTTCCTCCTGTCATAGAAGCCATCTCTTGCAAAAGCTCTTCGTCAACCGGAATTTCAACCTGCTGGTACTGAATCCCCATAGGTGTTTGGAAGGGGTAGGGCACAGGTCCGCTGCTACCAACACCTATGGTATAAACACGAACACCCAGGACGGCAGCTATTTCAGCGGCCGTAAGGGGATCAATAACACCTGTGTTGTTAATCCCATCAGTAAGTAAAATAATTACCTTACTGATAGCCTGACTTTCTCTCAGGCGGTTAACTGCTGTTGCCAATCCATCGCCTATGGCTGTGCCATCTTCAACCATTCCGGTAATGACATTGGACGTAAGCTCTTTTAGCAAGGTATGATCTGTTGTCAATGGACTTAAGGTAAAGCTCTGACCACTGAAAATAGTAACACCTATCCGGTCTCCGGCACGCATATCTATGAAATCCATAGCGGTTTTTTTTGCTGATTCAAGACGGTTTGGTTTAAAGTCTTCAGCAAGCATGGAACCCGAGATATCCAACGCTATAACGATATCAATTCCTTCTACAGATACATCACGTGAAACCGAAGAGGATTGAGGTCGTGCCAATGCGAGGATTAGAAGAATCAGCACGATCATCCTGAGGACGAAAGGCAGGTGAATAAGTCTGGCTCTGACTCCCCGTTTATTTCCAGCAAGAAAACTGGCATGTGGATAACGAATAGACGCTTCGCGTTCTTTATGCTTCCAACCATACCACGTGATCAATAGTGGTACTAAAAGCAAGAACAGTAAAAATGGTTTGTATGCAAAAACAATATCAACCGGCATCTGTTACAATTTTTTTTGTTCCATCAACAAAGTCAAAAGCAAGTTCCATCGATGACTCATTAAGAGAGGCTTCAGGAATAAATTTCGCAAACTTTACCAGATCAGCTACTTCGAGTATCTGTTGCAGGTTATTCAAATGTACCGGATCTTTAATCAGTGGGTCAATAACTGCCATAATTTCAGAAGTGGTCATCTCCATTGCCCGAATGCTATAACGTTTCTCCAGGTACAGACGTAGAATATTGGCCAGTTCACTGTGGTAAATCTTATATTTGCCGGCTTGCCATAACTTCTTGTTTTTCAGACTAGAAAGGCTGGAAAATGCCGCCATGTGAGCTGGAATATCGGGCTGCTCCCATACGGTTGGTTGTTGTTCTTTGCCCTTTGGCCTTTTAAGATAACGGATCATAAGCCATACCAGTAATCCCAATACGATTAAGCCTGCCAGATAGGGAAGAATATCCCTGAATGTCAAAGGGATCCCCCATATTGCCTTAATATCCTTAATACCTTTCTCCGGATCTATGTCGATCGTCTGAACCTCCAGCAGCAAAGCATCACTCCTGAATTGCAATGTATCCTGGCCAGCAACAGCCAAAAAGTCAAATGACGGAATGGGATGATAACCCGCTTCCCACGATGTGATGATATGTTCCTGTTCTAAAACAAAGGGGATATCGTCTGCCATTAAAGTATCAGGACGGCCGAATCGTATGATCTCAATTTGTTTGGTAATGGTATCCGAAAATGCGGGATATACCACACTTGCCTCCAAAGGCATCTCGATTCTTATTCGCAGGGCAGCATGCTGACCGATAACAATCTCTTTTGGTTCGAGCGTAACAATGGCTTTCTGTGCCAAACCCGTATGTAAACTTACAAGCGACGTAATAATAACCAGGGTCACAGACAGAATCAACCTGTGAAGAGGATATCCATAAGTGTTTACGGCAGTGCGATTGTCAACTTTCAGATTAATACCAGGCATCATATTTCATTTAATCCCTCGACGTTTGACCTTCGACCCTCGTCCCCAAGAAATATAATCATGCAGATTTGTGTCAAAGCGTTCGTCATGTCTCGGTTCATTCATTGCACTTAATTGCTTCGCTTTTTAAATAGGTTCATTAACGGGGGTACATAATCCCTGTCTGTTGACATGGCAACATGATCAACACGGGCACGGGCAAATGCACCCTTCAGGAATTGTTCATGGTGTTGGTTCCAGTCTGCCAGGTTTTTCCGTACCATCTTGTTGGACGTGTCAATCCACACACTCTGTCCGGTTTCCGGATCTTTAAATTTTACCAGTCCCATTGCAGGGATTTCTTGTTCTCTAAGGTCAAATACCCGTAAACAAACAACATCGTGTTTTCTGCTCACGATATCAAGCGCTTCGGTGAAGTTCTTGTCATTAAAGTCAGAGATCACAAAAGCTACCGATCTTTTTTTTATCACGTTGCGTAAGTACTTCAATGCCTCTGAAATATCGGTTCCACGATGCTTAGGACGAAAGTCGATAAGTTCTCTGATGATTCTCAATATATGGGTTGTCCCTTTTTTGGGGGGAATAAATTTTTCAATTTGATCGCTAAAGAAAATAACACCTACTTTATCGTTATTACTTATTGCTGAAAAAGCCAGAACGCCGGCAATTTCAGCAACAACAGATTCTTTGACCCTCCCAGTAGCTCCAAATTCATTTGATCCGCTAACGTCTATTAGCAGCATAACGGTCAGCTCACGCTCTTCGTCAAATACTTTTACATATGGATGGTTAAACCTCGCGGTAACGTTCCAGTCAATACTTCTTATATCATCACCAAACTGATACTCCCTGACCTCTGTAAACGCCATGCCGCGCCCCTTAAAAGCACTGTTGTAATGGCCAGAGAAAATTTGTTTGGAGAGCCCACGGGTCTTTATTTCAATCTTTCTTACCTTTTTTAAAAGCTCTGTGGTTTCCATATCAGTATCTTTAAGTTTGCTTGATGTTAGCCTGAATTATTCAGGTTAGGGAACCTCCACAGTATTCAAAATCTCATTGATGATATCCTCGCTGGTTATATTTTCAGCCTCAGCTTCATAGGTAAGCCCGATACGATGCCTTAACACATCTGTACATACTGCTCTGACATCTTCAGGGATAACATACCCGCGACGTTTAATAAACGCATATGCTTTGGCTGCCAGGGCCATATTGATACTGGCCCTTGGAGAACCACCATAACTGATCAATGGTTTGAAGTCAGGTAGCTTATAATCTGCAGGATACCTCGTAGCAAATACAATGTCTGTGATATAATTTTCGATTTTCTCATCGACATACACCTCCCTGACTACTTCCCTGGCTTTTATTATGTCGGCTGAATCCAAAACAGGTCTGGTAGCAGGTGATTCCGCCAGCATGTTCTGGCGAAGGATAATCTTCTCCTCCTCTTTGGTGGGATAACCAATGATGACCTTGAGCATAAAGCGATCAACCTGCGCTTCGGGTAGGGGATAGGTACCCTCTTGTTCAAGGGGGTTCTCTGTTGCCAATACCAGAAACGGTTCCTCAAGAAAATAGGTATGATCCCCAATGGTGACTTGTCTCTCTTGCATGGCCTCCAGAAGGGCGCTCTGTACCTTGGCAGGTGCGCGGTTTATCTCATCAGCCAACACAAAGTTGGCAAATACCGGACCCTTGCGAACAACAAATTCTTCGGATTTCTGACTATAAATCATCGTACCGATTAAATCTGCTGGTAACAGATCTGGGGTAAACTGAATGCGGCTGAATTTTGCCTTGATGGTATTTGCCAATGACTTGATGGCTAATGTCTTTGCCAAACCTGGCACACCCTCCAACAATATATGTCCGTTGGCAAGCAGTCCAATCAGTAAACGGTCAACCATTTCCCTTTGCCCAACGATCACCTTGCCCATCTCTAAGCTCAATAGTTCAACAAAAGAGCTTTCTTGCTGAATTCGTTCATTTAATTCTTTGATGTCCATGATTTGTTGTTTTTCAAAATATGATGCAAATTTATGTTTCACATAGCTTAGTCGTTAATATTTTGTCGTTAAAAAATGTTAAAGTGTTGATTTATAATTTGTTGTGAGTGAAGATAAAAAAACTTTCAAAAAAATTTGGAATTAATAAATATATTTTATTATATTTGCAGTGTATTAGTTATGTAGTACACTAAAACATTAAAGAGATGGTTCAAACAGAAAAACTTTCATTCGGTTACACCCGCACTCAGCGGTTATTTGAGAAGCTTGATATCAGCCTGTTACCCGGTAACATTTATGGTTTACTCGGAAAGAATGGCGCGGGAAAAACCACTTTATTGCGGATCATAGCTGGATTAACATTTCCGCGGTCGGGATCATGCACTGTTTTCGGTAACGAGTCTTCGCATCGATTACCGGGTGTTTTGCAAGATATCTATATGATCCCGGAAGAATACAGCTTGCCACCAATCAGGATTGGTACTTACGTATCGCTCAATGCACCTTTTTACGGTCGTTTTGATCATGAGAAACTCAAGTGGTTATTGGAGGAATTTCAACTCACCTCTAACAACAAGCTCCACCAGCTATCGTATGGACAAAAAAAGAAGTTTCTATTGGCTTTTGGACTATCTACAAATGCCAGGTTACTGCTTATGGATGAGCCAACCAATGGCCTGGACATACCGTCAAAAAGTCAGTTTCGCAGGGTTATTGCGGCCTCTTTGACAGAAGAGCAGATTCTTGTTATCTCAACCCATCAGGTAAGGGATCTTGAGAATCTGATTGACCCAATCATAATTATTGATGAGGGTGAGATCATTTTTAATCAGTCATTAGACAGCATAACCACACATCTGACTTTTGAACCGGTAAAAGAAGGTGTCAGGGCATTATATGCAGAGGAAGGATTCAGTGGCTATTCGGGTATTCTTCCGAATACATCAGGAAAAACTACCAGACTGGATATGGAACTTCTGTTTAATGGAGTAGTATCAAATGCAAAAGAAATCAATCAGGTTTTCGAAAATTAAACAACCATGGAAACAAACAATATTTTTTCAACACACAGGCTTTACTTATTAATCCGACGCCAGGTTTTCTCCAACGGAAAGAGTTTATTGATCGCATTAGGTGGCGTATCAGGTTTTTTGCTGATCATATCTGTGCTGGTCGCGTATTTTAATCCATCGGCCCTGATAGGTCTGACTGCGTTATACTTCACCTGTATGTTTATTGGTGGTTATATATTTACCAGCAATATATTTAATGAGATGCATCAGATTCAGAAAAGCTATAGCTTTCTGACCCTGCCGGTATCTATAAATGAACGGCTTGCAGCAGCATGGCTGCTAACAGGTATATTGTTCCCGATAGTCTCCTTGCTAATAATGGCTGCCATCGTATTACTGGCCAACCTGATCATGAATCTAACCGTGGATATGGCACCTTTTCAGAGCGTCTTCTCGCCAACCAGTTTAAAACTAATAAAAATCTATGTTATTACCCAATCATTGTTCTTGTTGGGTGCCGTATATTTCAGAAAGAATAACTTCCTGAAAACGCTGCTTGCACTTATTGTGGTTAGTCTGGTCTTGAATATTTACACAGGTTTAGTGGGATGGGCACTGTTTGGATCGCTTAATTCAGAAGGGATGCACATTGATGGCAATAATATCAGTCCGGCAATGAATCAATTATTTACTGACTATATACCTAATATGGCCAGATTCGTATTTAACTACCTCACCTTACCATTTTTTCTGGTAACAACATGGTTTGGCTTAAAAGAAAGGCAGGTGTAATTATGGAATTCAATGATAATCAAGCAATTTACATGCAAATTGCAGACTTTATGTGCGAACATATCCTGCAAAAAAAATGGTTGGAAGGAGAGAAGATACCCTCTATCCGGGATATTGCAGTAAAGGTTGAAGTAAACCCCAATACAGCCCTGAGAACCTTTAACTATTTGCAAGACCAGGGCATTATTTACAACAAACGGGGCATTGGGTATTTTATAGCTGATCAAGGGTACAAAAAAACCCTTGAGTTAAAAAAGAAACAGTTTATTAAAGAGGAACTACCCAAAATGTTTCGCTTACTGGATTTGGTTCATCTTAGTTTTGAAGATATAAAACAATACTACCAACTGTATCGCAAAGAATTAAACAATTAGATTAATTGATGCATTCTATATATTTATAGTATAATTTATTAAGAAATTATTATGAAAACAACCAATAAAATATTGCTCACATTTTTTGTACTAATTTTGATCGGGATAGCTGTTATTTTGATTTATCTCAGATCACAAATTTCTTGAAACCAGTTAAGGAGTTGAGCGGTTGAAGAGTTGAAAAGAGTTGAGGAGTTGAGTGGTTGAAGAGTTGAGGAGTTAAAATGTTCTATAATTAATATTATGTTAAGTTGGATCTTTTAAACAAGACAGAGGCTGATTCAAATGAACCGGCCTCTGTTTGTTAAACCTGTACCCTATCAAGGTATATCATAAAAAGCACAAACCATTGTCTTAATCGATATCCACTTCTTCGTCTTCCGTTCCAAATAGTTTGTGATATATTTTCTGCACCTCCTGTAATTCTTCGTTTTGACCAGTACGGGCATACAACTGCACCAGGCTTATGATTAACGTTTCATAGTAAGGATCATCTTCTGGCAACAACTCTTTTGCTTTCTCAAAATAAGGTTGTGATTGCAACCATGCAGCCTGGAATTTCTCTGAGTCCTTTTCATACTGTCTGAAATCCTGTGTACGACGAAGGTCTGCATCAGCCTGCTCATAGATTCTGATACCTTTGTTAAAGTATAAAACACCAAGGTTGAAGATCCCATCAAAATAATCTGGCTTTTTTTCAATAGATTGTTTGTAGTACTTTTCAGCTTCCGCAAAAAACATTTCCCGATCCTCGGATGTATATGTAGTATCCTGAACCATTCTGTCGAAATTTGCCGCGAGTGCAAAGTATAGCGTATGGTTATCAGGATCCTTTTCTATTGCCAGTGCAAGTACATCTTTTGCCTTTTCAGACTGACCTGTAAATATATATATATTTGCCTCATTAAAAATAATATTCAAATCTTCCGGATACCTTTTTCTTCCCTTCATAACATAGTCAAGCGCGGCAACTGTATCTCCCTGAGCCATGGAAATGTTGGATAACGAGGTAAACAGATAAGGTTGATCATAGTCCATATCAACCAATCGTTGATAAATTTTCTTTGCTTCGTCATAGTTGGCAGCAAGTTCTGATGATAAGCCGGCATTGTACAAGGTGGTGGTATCTACAGAACCATATGGTTCCAATATTTCATAGGAGCGCAAAAAACGTTCGCTGGCATCAACAAATTGTTCTGCCTGAAACGCTTCTACACCAGAATTATAAACAAGTTCGGATAGCACAAGTAAAATCTGTTGAATTTGTATCTCCTGGATACTATTCAAACCCAGGTCTTGTGCTTTAATGATTGCTTCATCTGCAATAACAACAGGTTCATCGACAAGATCCTGATATTCTGGTTCTTCAGAAGTGGCGATTTCCATATATACCCGGGCTTTTAGTATCCAGGTGTCGGGATCGTCTTTGGTTGATTCATCAGCAGTTGCTGCATCAATGTGTTCTTTGGCTGCATCAAGCGCTCCCCTGTTAAGCTGTCGCTCTGCCCGGCGGACTTCACCACGTTGGGCCTGAGCAGCACTTACTGCAAACGCAAAAAAGATCATTAAAAGGATTGTCCGTTTCATAGGATGTTTTTTTTGTTTTGTGATAAATACTAGTTGATGGTTATGGTCTACAAAAGTAATATAATTTATATTTCATTGTCAACAGTAGAATTGCCTTCGTTCTGTTCAGGATCAATTAAGTCGTCAAGCATATGATCATCGCCATTTCCATTAAAAGCCTCTTCCTGAATCTTTGTGACTGCAGCAATGGTATCATTATTTTTCAGGTTTATTAATTTTACCCCTTGTGTTGCCCTGCCCATTTCCCGCAATTCTGAAACAGACATCCTGATAGTGAGGCCAGATTTGTTGATGATCATCAGATCATCTGTATCTGCCACATTGACCATGGCGATCAGGGGGCCTGTCTTTGGTGTAACATTAATGGTTTTAACGCCCTTTCCTCCCCTGTTTGTGATACGGTATTCTTTAAGTTGCGAACGTTTTCCGTAGCCATTTTCTGAAACAACAAGTATGCTACTATCTATATCATTAACACAAACCATGCCAACCACTTCGTCATTCTCATCTGAGAGTGTAACACCCTTAACACCAGCAGCATTACGTCCGATAGCACGGGCAGTTTTCTCGTGAAAGCGTATGGCTTTACCACTTCGGAGGCCAATCAATATTTCATTATCGCCATTTGTAAGGCTGGCTTCGAGAAGCTCATCATTTTCCCTGATGTTTATGGCAATAATACCATTGGCACGAGGCCGTGAATAGGCAGAAAGAGCTGTCTTTTTAATGACACCCTTTTTCGTACACAGTATAATAAAGTTATTATTGATATAATCTTTGTCAGTAAGGTCTTTCACATTCACGAAGGCTTTGATCTTATCATCGGAAGGCATATTGATCATATTTTGAATTGCCCTGCCTTTGGAAGCTTTTGTCCCCTCGGGGATTTCGAACACCCGCATCCAGTAACATTGACCTTTTTCTGTAAAAAAGATCAGGTAATTATGGTTGGAAGCCACAAATAAGTATTCTATAAAATCATCATCCCGTGTGAGAGAGCCCTTACTGCCCCGCCCTCCCCTGCTTTGGGTTTTGAATTCAGTCAGCACGGTGCGTTTGATATAGCCCATATGAGAAATGGTGATCACAACACTTTCATCAGGTATGGTATCCTCAATCTTGAAATCGTTAGCGGTATATTCTATTTCTGTTCGTGATTTATCACCATATTTATCTTTAATCTCAAGGAGTTCATCTTTTATAATCTCCATCCTAAGGGAAACATCA
This sequence comes from Bacteroidales bacterium, assembly GCA_007128045.1. Classification (GTDB taxonomy): domain Bacteria; phylum Bacteroidota; class Bacteroidia; order Bacteroidales; family UBA7960; genus SKYG01. Next base: position 19,397 of record SKYG01000134.1, read on the forward strand.
GAAAGCACTGACTTAAGGTATTCAATTTTTTTCTTCAATTCATCGTACTCTGCTTTAAGTTTATCACGTTCCAGACCCGTAAGTCTTTGCAGGCGCATATCCAGTATTGCCCTGGCCTGAATCTCGGAAAGGGAAAAAGATTCTATAAGTCCAGCTCTCGCTTCATCCGGAGTTAGCGAGGCCCTGATCAGGCGTATCACCTCATCGAGGTTGTCGAGAGCAATCAACAGTCCTTCAAGTATATGAGCACGCTTTTCAGCCTCTTTCAACTCATATTCAGTACGCCGGACAACCACCTCGTGTCTGTGCTCCACGAAATACCTGATCATATCTTTTAGGTTCAACAACATAGGTCTTCCCTTCACCAGGGCAATGTTGTTGACGTTAAAAGAAGATTGCAGGGCTGTATGCTGAAACAACTGATTTAACACGACGTTTGGAACTGCATCTTTTCTTAGTTCATAAACTATTCGCAGGCCCTTTCTGTCTGACTCATCACGTATATCTGTTATGCCTTCAATTTTTTTATCATTGACCAGGTCGGCTGTTTTTTTAATCATCTCAGCCTTGTTAACCTGGTAAGGAATTGACGTTACGATGATGGCTTCTCTGTTGTTCTCAATATTTTCAATGACAGCCTCTCCCCTGACCACAATGCGTCCTTTTCCGGTCAGATAGGCCTCTCTTACACCTTCATATCCATATATTTGTCCTCCGGTAGGGAAATCAGGAGCCTTGATAAATTTCATCAGCTCTTCAATTTCAATATCGTGATTGTCGATATAGGCCACCGTACCGTCTACAACCTCTGACAGATTATGTGGTGGCATATTCGTTGCCATACCTACGGCTATGCCTGAAGCGCCATTGACTAACAAATTAGGAATCTTGGCAGGCAATACCTGTGGTTCTTCCAAGGTGTCATCAAAGTTAAGCTGAAAATCAACGGTTTCCTTGTCAATATCAGCAAGCATCTCTTCAGACACTTTTCTGAGCCGGGCTTCAGTGTAACGCATCGCTGCAGGGCTGTCACCATCGATACTGCCAAAATTACCTTGTCCGTCGACCAGCGGATACCTCAATGACCACTCCTGAGCCATCCTGACCATGGCGTCATACACGCTGCTGTCGCCGTGCGGATGGTATTTACCCAACACCTCACCAACAATTCTGGCAGACTTTTTGTAGGGTCTATTACTTAGTGTACCCAGTTCATGCATACCAAAAAGTACCCGGCGATGCACAGGTTTTAGTCCGTCGCGAACATCCGGAAGTGCTCTGGAAACAATCACTGACATGGCATAATCGATATATGCCGTTTTCATTTGTTCTTCAATATCTACCTTAAGGATTTTTTCTTCTGACATGCTGAAAATCAATA
>SKYG01000114.1 GCA_007128045.1 Bacteroidales bacterium
TACTTTTGATTTTGGTTCTGTTGTGTTCTATACCGGCCTGTTCTCAGGAGGTGGTACGGTTTACTGTAACTCCAACAGAAGGGGCTGGTCTTTCTCCTGTGGCAATACCCCTTGATGGCGTGTCCTTCAACACTGATCGTGGCCGGATTGCCCTGTTTGAAGCTGGAGAACGAGGTAGCGAGATACCCAGCCAGCCTGAATCAGGGGTAAGCCCACGTTTATGGTTCCTATATGACCATCAGGAAGGAGAGAAGGAGTATGTTGTTCGCCAGGTAACTGATAAACATGGTAAGCCGGCAGCCACCGTTGAACAATCGGATCAGGTAACTGCCCTGCATATTGATGACAAGCCTGTAATTACCTATCATCACGCGGAGGTACATCCACCTGAAGGCGTTAATCCCCTATACAGGCGATCGGCATTCATCCATCCCTTGTATTCGCCCGGAGGGGCTGTCCTCACCAGGATACAGCCTCCTGATCATTACCATCATTATGGGATATGGAATCCGTGGACGAGCACCACTATTGATGATAAGGATAATGTGGATTTCTGGAACCTGGGCAAGGGCGAAGGCAGGGTACAGTTTGGTGGCTATCTTGGTGCGGAGCAGGGGGCGGTGTATGCTGCCCTGAAAGTCAGGCATGAGCATGTGTCGTACGTCGGACTGGCTCCGGGTGAAGAGTTGTTGGCCATGAGCGAATTGTGGGATGTCAGGGTGTGGCGTACAGGTGTGGATCATATGTATATGGTAGACTTGGCTACCACGATTAACACACCCCTTGAAAGAGGCATTGTATTGAATAAGCACCGTTATGGCGGCGGAGTTGGATTCAGAGCCACAGAGAAATGGGGCCAGGACAATGTGAGGGTACTGACTTCAGAAGGAGCTACAAGAAATGATACAGATGGCACAACAGCGAGGTGGTGTTTGATAGAAGGAGAGACTGACGTAAATGAGGGTCTATCCGGAACGGTTTTCTTAAGCCACCCATCCAACCGTATGCATCCGGAACCCATCCGGATGTGGGATGATGACGCGAATCGTGGTGTTGGAAATTTGTTTTTCAATTTCACCCCCATCCGGCATCAGGAATGGCGCATCGACCCTCACCAGAACTATACCTTGCGATACAGGATTATAGTGTATGACGGGGCCATGACCTCTGAAGAAGCTGAGCTATATTGGAAAGCATTCTCAAGTGCTCCATCAGTCCGGTTTCATGACCGGTAAACACAACAGAACACTATATCTCTTGTGAACTGCCATGCCGCTGATGGCGGTTTCATTACCGGAAATGACGAAGATCACTACTCAGCATCATCCATTTAGAAACATAAATACTGAGTCCACTACTAAAAAGTTATATTATTCGGACATAAACTTGATCCACTTCTGGTCGCTGTGTGCCGACTCAATCGCTTTTTCGATAAAACGCATGCCACTCACGCCATCCTTGATTGTTGGATAGTGGATGAATGCAGGATCAGGTTTTACCCCTTGTTTATGACTGTTGATGTCGTAAGCCACATTGCGGTACAGGTTCGCAAAGGCTTCAAGGAACCCTTCGGGATGGCCTCCCGGCAGACGAAGGTTCCAACGCGCTTCATCGCTCAGGTAAGCATAATTGGTGCCTTCCCTCAATATCTGTGCCGGCTGGTTAAGCATTTTCAGCAATAGGGTATTGGGATCTTGCTGTTGCCACTCCAACCCGCCTTTTTCGCCATAGACCCTGATCTTTACATTATTTTCTTCTCCGGCGGAAATCTGGCTAGAATACAATATACCTTTCGCACCACCTTTGAAACGTAACAATACTGAGGCATCATCATCCAGTATACGCCCCGGTACAAACGAAGTAATATCAGCACAAAGTTCCTCTATGGTTAATCCGGTGATGAATTCAACCAGGTTATGTGCATGAACGCCAATATCTCCCAGGCAGCCTCCGGGTCCGTTATATGTTGGGTCTGCCCGCCATTCAGCCTGTTTGTTGCCACTGTTTTCCATTGGGGCGGACAGCCATCCCTGGGGGTATTCCACGACAAGCTTTCTGATTGTTCCTAGCGTGCCGTTGGCTACAAGGTGTCTGGCTTCACGAACCATCGGGTAGCCGGTATAGGTATGTGTCAACATGAAAATCAGACCGGTTTCTTTTACTTTTTGTTCGATTTCTTCAGCTTGCGACAGTGAAATGGTTACAGGCTTATCGCAGATCACATGAAATCCTTTGTCGAGTGCCATCATAACCTGCGGATGGTGCAGGTTATTGGGCGTGGTGATCATGATGGCCTCCATCCTTTGACTGGCAGGAAGGCTGGCTTCAGTTTCAAACATCTTTTCCCATGACGGATAAGCCCTTTCAGGTGCTACATGGTAGCGTTCTCCTGCCCTGGATGATTTTGCAGGGTCGCTGCTGAACGCACCGCAAACCAATTCAAAATAGCCATCCATAATGGCTGCCCTGTAATGTATACTACCAATAAAGGCACCTTCTCCTCCTCCAATCAATCCAATTCTGATTTTCTTTGTCATGTATATTTGTTGTTACGAATGATGAATTATAATATTTTTGCAACCAGCTAATCCGCAGTCTGTAGGGTATCTCTCGCTTCGCTCGAGATGACAGGGTGCTATGTAACCTGGTAACCTGGTAACCCCGTAACCCCGCCTGGTAATCCGGTAACTTTTTCTGGACAGGTCAAGCCCTGTCAATACAGCGGGACTCTGTGAATCACTCTGCGATCCTCTGCGGTTATTTTCGGTAACCTACATATCTATCATTGCCTTCATGACGCCGTCTTTGTATCCGGCAACGAGGTCGAAGGCATCTTTAGACTTGTTGAAAGGAAACCGGTGGGTAGCCATAGACTTCACGGGAATCAACCCATTGCTTATAAGGCTTAATGTTTCTTCGAGTGTGTGGTTTTGCCTTCTTACATTTTTGATGATGATCTCTTTGCGTCTGAGCTTGCCCACATCGAATGCCCACTGGTCGAATTGCGGGATCCCGACAATCATCAGTGTTCCTCCTGGTTTAAGCAGATCGATGGCCTGATCAACAGCCTCCTGTTCTCCGCAACACTCAAACACAACATCCAGACCGCGGGGAGCCATGTCCAGAATAGCCTCCACAATGTCTTCCTTGTCAGGATTTCCTGCCCAGTCGGCACCTGCTTCAACGGCCATGGATATGCGTTCAGTAATTTTATCGGTGACAAATACCCTGGAGGCATCTCTGTTTAATGCGCAGAGCATCACACTCATCCCGATAGGGCCAAATCCAAGTATTCCTATGGATGTATCTTCCAGGGGAATGGATTGATTTACCGCATATAGTCCGATGGCCAGGGGTTCAGACAATGCCGCTTCATCAAGGCTCATGTTATCAGGTATGGTAAAACAGCTGCTTTCAGGCATGATAATATATTCTGAGAGGCATCCTTCAGCCTGCCCGGGGCATCCCAGGAAGCGCAGGTTGCGGCATGTATGTAACCGGCCAACCATACATTGGTCGCACGAATGGCATGGCATGGCAGGCTCTATGGCGACGCGATCGCCAGGCTTTACCAGTGTCACATCAGATCCTACGTCCACCACTTCTCCGGCACCTTCATGGCCTACTGCAAACGGGTAGGATACCACCTGATCGCCAATTTTTCCAGATAGATAATAATGTATATCCGAACCGCAGACACCAACTACCTTCATCCTGACTTTCACATCAGACGGATTGACGATGATGGGGTCAGGAACCTCTGTCATGACCATTTGGCGGATGCCGGTTAGTTTCATTGTTTTCATGGGGGAGTGGGTTACGTGTTACGGTCCCGATACGGGATCTTCGCTTCGCTACGAGTTGCAGGTTACAATCAACAATTCAACAAATCAACAAATCAACAAATCAACAAATCAACTCCTCAACTCCTCAACGAATACCCTTCCCTATATTGTCTGTGGAGGCATTTGGCCGCTTCCGTGTCATTAATGAAGCTTTCGGTTTGCGGGTTCCACTTAAGTGGCCTGGCAAAGTCTGTTGCGATATTTCCGAGAATGCCCAGCGTTGCGGTTCTGTGGCCTGCTTCAATTGGAACGAATGGATCCCTGTTTTCCCTTAATGCTGTGATAAAGTCTATCAGGTGGGGGGTGGCAGTTTCATAGGGAACGGCATCTCCGGTATCCTCTTTTGGTGGAGGGAGCAGAGAGTCATCAGATGCTTTGTAGTGGCCACGTCTGACTTCAATCCAGGCATCATCGCTCCAGAATCTGACACCAAAGGAATTTTTTTCATCAATAGGTTCATTGACCATCACGATGCCATTGTCATACAGAAAAGTGATATGTTCATGTCCGTCGAATCCAGCCGGAATGACTTCGACAGGTCCGCTATGATCCTTATCCAATGCCCATTGTCCGATATCGAAGTTGTGTGCACCCCAGTCGCACAGAAATCCGCCACCTACCTCTTTGTAGTAGCGCCATTCGGCCCAGAATGTCTCATTTTGTTCGGGGATCAGACTTATTGGCGGATTCAATCTTGGGTTGTAGTGAACGTATGGATTGGGACCTAACCATTCATTCCAATCCAGATCGGTTGGAATTGTTTCCATTGGCAAGTCGTAAGGTTTTGGTGGTGGTCCCACATAGGCACTGATTCTTTTCAGATCGCCGATTTTACCTTCTCGGACCATTTTTATTGCATGCTGAAAGTTCTCATCTGATCGTTGTTGACTGCCCACAGCGCATAAAATATTGTTCTTTCTTACTGCTTCAACCACCCTTTTACCTTCTTCAATGGTGAATGTGGTTGGTTTTTCCAAATAGATATGCTTGCCCGCTTTACAAGCATCAATAGTTTGTATGGCATGCCAGTGGTCAGGGGTGGCAATGACAACAGCATCAATATCTTTTCGCGATAGCAGTTCCTGATAATTGTGAAAGGTTGTTACCTCTGGTTGCTCCCCTTTAGCTTCCTGGCGCTTTCTAATGTTTTGCTCAAACCGTTGCCTTTTAACAGCATACACATCGCATCCGGCCACTATTTTAACACCAGGTATTTTATTGAATCCGTTTGACAAAAATACAGACTGACGCCCAAGCCCGATAAAACCGAGTCTTATGGTATCATTAACGCTTCCTGAGCATGCCTTGAGATAAGGCAGAACGGACAAGGCTGCGATTCCCGTCAGGCCTGTCTGGATAAATCTACGTCTTGAGTAATGGTTCATGTGAATTGGTTTTTTTAGCCCATCCTGGCATGGCAATGCTTGTATTTTTTGCCACTGCCACAGGGGCAGGGTTCATTTCTTCCGATGGCGACCTTGGGCGGTTCTTTGGCTCTTTCTTTGTTCTTTATCCACTGCATCACGTTGGCAGGGGCACGTTCGGCTTTAAGTTCTTTCGCCATGTAGTCCATATACGGTTTTACATGTCCGAAAAAATGCTTGTACCCTTCACATAGGTAACTCAACCCGGGGTCACCCTGAGGTGTTTTTTCAAAGCGGTGTTTCGGGCATTCACCATGGCATGCAAAACGCACTTCACAACGTAGGCAGTAGGGTGGGAGGCCGCTTCTCTTGTCTTGTCCAAACATAGATTGTTTTGGCATGGCCATCATTTCGGCCAATGACTTATCTTTGATATTGCCAAGGAAATAATCGTCGTATACAAAGTGGTCGCAGCAAAACACATCGCCATTGTGTTCCATAACGGCAGCAGTACCGCATGTTTCGCTAAACACGCATAGCCCTGGCATGGCACCTACCCAACTCGCGAGGGTGGTGTCAAAGAGTTGTACAAAAGTTTTACCCACATCTTTTCTTACCCATTCGTCGAAGATGGTGGTCATAAACTTGCCATATTGCAAGGGCTTAACCGACCATTCGGTTACCTTGGCCGGACCCCTGTAGGTATGATGCACGAGGTGGAGCTCCCCTTCTTTGGGGTCCAGTGCAACGCGTTCGACGATAGGGATAAACTGCAGAAATGTGCTGCCAATCTCCTTGAGGAATTTATATACCTCGAGCGGATATTCAGCGGTCTTGCTGTTAACGACCGACAGGGTGTTGAACTCGACCTTGTATTTTTGTAGTAGCCTCACGCCCTCCATCACTTTATCCCACGAAGGCTTTCCTTGTTTGTCGACACGAAAATGATCGTGAACGGCTTTTGGCCCATCTATAGATAATCCGATCAGAAAATCGTTTTCTTTAAAGAACTTGCAAAATTCATCGGTAAGCAGGGTGCCATTGGTCTGAAAGCTGTTTTCAATTCTCTTCTTACCGGCATACTTTTTCTGAAACTCCAGGGCTTTCCGGAAATAGTCGACGCCCAATATCGACGGCTCGCCACCTTGCCAGACAAAAGAAACAACGGGTACATCCTGAGCTTTGATGTAGTCTTTGGTATACAACTCCAGTAATTCTTCGCTGAGTTTATAGTTTGTTTTTTGTGGATATAGTTCTTTTTTCTCCAGGTAATAACAGTAGGTACAGTCGAGGTTGCAGATGGGCCCTACAGGCTTTAGCATCACCTGAAATGCTTTGGGCTTAACGGGAAATTGA
>SKYG01000106.1 GCA_007128045.1 Bacteroidales bacterium
ATACTGGTAATGGCATTCCCGGGTAAATTAAACGGAAACCGGCTGAATGTTTGGTCGCCGGGTTTTTTGTAATATAAGCCATTCGCGGTGCCTGCCCAGATGGTGCTGTCAGGAGTCTGTAATACCGATTGCACCCTGTTGTTACCCAGATACTGTGTATATATGCCCTGATCCGGATCATACTCAAACAATCCATTTGCCCAGGTACCTATCCACATGGCACCGGATAGGTCCTCAAAAAAAGAAATGATCTGCTTTACCGGAAACCTTTTAATCGATTCGAACTGCTCTTTGCTGTAGTTGAAATAATTGCCTTCTCCTCCTTTGGTACCTATCCAAATATTTCCTTGTTTATCAGAATACAGGGTTTCAATGGAAGGATTGGTAAGGCTGTTTGTCTCATACGTGGGCTTGTATTGAACGAATTCATAACCATCAAAGCGGTTCAGGCCTCCCCGGGTTCCAAACCATAAGAATCCGTGCTTATCCTTGATGATTGCCGTGACCTCATTTTGCGATAAGCCGTCTTGTACGGTATAATAAGTTCTTAACAGATCTCCCGGTCTGGTGGTTTCAAATGAATAAGCACCAGAAGTCAGGCAAACAAGAGATATAATGAATAAAAAAACAATAGCACATTTTTTTCTGGTATACTGCATCAAATCAGATTTAAAGATCTATCTTTCCTGATTCCCAACATAGTAACAAATCAAGAACGTTCCGTTTTACAAATATACAAAAAACCGTTGAGGTAACCTGTCACGGTAATTTATCGATCCTAAAAGCAAGGTACAACAAAATACTGACACGAATATGCATTGAGATATCCGGCAAAAACGCGACATTTGTTCACAAATACATGCATACAAAACAATGCTGATTTATTTAAAACACATTATACTCTTTCTGATACTGGCTGCTGGCCTGCACATTTTTTCAGCTTCTGCCAGCGATAAAAAGCGCGATCTTCACATTTCATACCCGGGAATACGGTTCAATGCAGAACGGGATTTCGCGTACTCTCCTCTGATGTACTCTGGGGTGCAAGGCTCCTTTGCTATTTCCTATTCAGTAATTAAGTCTAATACATCAGACCTGGTATTTCTTAATTATACTTCGGGCAACAACACAAACAAATTTGGCAGTATCATGCAAGTGGTGACAGCCGGAATTCAGACCTATAAATTTTACCATCGCATGCAAGAAACAGGTAATGGATTCTGCCTTGGCTGGTCAAACAATAACGAGTTTAATACCAGAGAGGTTGAAGATGTCAGGAATTTCAACAACAGAAATGAGTATTTTACCTCTTTTGGTCCTGCCATCCGTTATAGGTATCCTTTCATTGTATTGAACAGGCAGGTTCATTTCCAAACCCTGGCTCACCTGCAATTGTTGGGATTTAAACTTCAATCATCATATGTGACGTCCCTTCCACCTGGTTTCCAGGAATCAAACACAAAAGGCTTCCGGAAATTTCTGAACTCTATAGAACTTTTCTATCCGGGAAGTGGTCTGAATGTTGGCATTCAACCCACGTTGATGTATGAATTAAAATCAGGCAATGGACTAAGCATCAGTTACAGATATGATTATTTAAACATAAAAGGACCACACAATGTGGAGAAAAGCAGGGGAACCTGGTCTGTTGGCATCATTACAGCATTATGATCAACAGCAATGTATATCTGAAATCCAGGAATTAAATTCTGAGTAAAAAACTATGATGAATAATAGATTACAGCCAACTTCACTGATCTGCATTATTTTGTCTGATGCATACAAAGTTATATGGATACTGGCTTTAACAATAACAGCCCTGACTTCCTGTGAAAAGTCACTTCTGAAACCAGACCCGGGTTCAGAACCACTTGTTATCTTTGAACAACTTTGGAATGATGTAAATAACCGGTACTCATATTTTGAACTTAAAAACATTCAGTGGGATACAATCGGCACTCATTACCAGAGTAAGATATCCAACACCATGAATGAGAAGGAGCTGTTCGAGGTTCTTGGAAACATGCTGTATGAGTTAAAAGACGGACATGTGAACCTTACCAGCGATTTCAACCGTAGTCGACACTGGGAATGGTTCCTGAATTATCCAGACAATTACGACCATAACCAGATTGAAAGGTATTATCTGAAAAACAACCACTACATTACAGGCCCTCTTCTAAATCAGATCATCGACTCTATGTTGTATGTAAACTATCGTTCTTTTACAGATAATGTGACCCAAAGTCATATGGATGAGCTGATGGGACGGGCTGAAGGTTTAAAAGGCGTCATTATCGATATTCGACATAATGGTGGTGGCAGCCTGCAGAATGCTTACACCATAGCATCCTCGTTGGTTGACACGCCCACTGTATTCGCGCAGCAACGGTTTAAAAAAGGGCCTGGTAAAAATGAATTTACATCGTGGGAAAGGATGGTCATAAAACCCAGGGATGGTAAACGGTTCACCGGTCCAATTGTGCTGCTTACAAACAGACGATCGTATAGCGCTTCCAGCTTCTTTGCACAAATGCTTAGAGCCATCCCACATGCCACTCTGATTGGCGACCATGCCGGCGGTGGTGGAGGGGTGCCTGTGTTCGGAGAGTTGTCTAATGGCTGGACATACCGGTTTTCTGCAAGCCAAACCATTACCCCGGAAGGCGATCATATTGAATTATTAGTACCCGTTGATATACAAGTCAACATGTCGGCTTACCATGAGAGAAGAAACATTGATACCATCATTGAAACCGCCCTGGAACATATAAAATCAATAACCCTGAGCCCCCTATGAAAGGTATCTTATTCTTGATAATCAGACACTGCGACAGGTGGCCCCTGAGCTTGTCAAAGGGCTCAGGGCAAGCATGCTCAGCACAGGATTTACTGATTTTCGCTGATTAATTATTGTTGAGTTCACTGTGAAAATTCCGTTTTTTCTTGTTTATTTGTGGGATTTTCGAAAAACAATAAAAAGATACTTCTCCAACTCTACGAGTGCAAATACCAGTAAACCTGCAGCCAGCGGATACAGCCAGTAAACACCTTCGATTGGTACCGTGTCAAAGAAGGTGTTCATAAAAGGAAGGTAAACGAATAATGCCTGCAAGAAGATCAACGCCCCGGAAGCATAAAACACATACCTGTTGTTAAAGAAACCCTTGCCCAGACTTGGCAGGGAAATCTTACGGCAGTTGAACAGGTAGAACAATTGTCCGGCAACCAGTGTGTTAACAGCAATGGTACGGGCAGCAGAGTCATCCAGACCAGCCGACTGCATATACTTGAAAACAAACAATGTCATTCCGCCAATCACAAAAGAAACGAACGTTATTCGCCATACAAAGAGCTTACCCAATATTGGGTCGCTTGATTTGCGTGGTGGTCTTTTCATCACATTCTCTTCCATAGGCTCAAACGAGATCGCCAGAGCCAGCGTCACAGCAGTTACCATATTCACCCAGAGAATCTGGGCCGGGGTGATCGGCATCACGATGCCCAATAATATGGCAGCCATCAGTACCAGTGCTTCAGCACCATTCGTTGGAAGAATAAACAATAGTGCCTTCCGTATATTGTCGTACACTGTACGCCCCTCTTCAATGGCATGTACTATGCTGGCAAAATTATCGTCGGCCAGTACCATCTCCGAAGCATCTTTTGTGACCTCTGTACCTTTTATGCCCATGGCTATACCAATATTGGCCTTTTTCAGGGCAGGGGCATCATTTACGCCATCACCTGTCATCGCACAAAGCCGTCCGTTGGCCTGCAGGGCAGTTACCAACCTGAGTTTGTGTTCCGGCGTGGTTCGGGCATACACATCATATTCATCTACCAGCTCCCTGAGTTGTTCGTCATCCATCTCTTCCAGCTCTTTGCCTGTCATCACCTTCTCACCATCACCGATTCCGATCTCTTTACCGATCGACTTAGCAGTGATGGCATGGTCGCCAGTGATCATTTTTACAGTAACACCAGCCTCTTTACACTCTCTGATGGCCTCTATGGCTTCATCGCGGGGCGGATCCATGATTCCGACCACACCCAGAAACACCTTACGCTTCTCCAGGTCATCCTTATCCAGCTCTGTCCTGTCCTTATCAGTCTTGCAAAATGCGACTCCCAGCAAGCGATAACCGCCGGCAGCCACTTCGTTCATCTTTTCATCCCAATAATCCTTGTCAACATCGCGGGTACCATCTTCTGTATATTGCTTATTGCACATATCCAGCACCCTTTCAGGGGCACCTGTCATAAACACATAGACGTCATCTTCCACTTTATTTAGGGTCGCCATGTATTTGTGGTCAGATTCGAATGGGATGGAGTCTATCCGTTCTGGCTTAAAGTCTTTCAAGCCCGCTTTATAGGCCAATGTCAGCAAGGCTCCCTCTGTTGGTGTACCAGTGAGCTTCCAGTTACCGGAGTCATCCTTGCTAATCTCTGAATTGTTACTGCTCCTTACAGTACGCAGCAAGGCCAGTAACACCTTGTCCTTTTCAAGGTCGACGGCTTCACCTTCGCAAAGGATGTTGCCGTCAGGCTTGTAACCACTGCCTTCTACCTTATATTCTTTTTCAGCCGTAACGATCATTTTTGCCGTCATCTCATTCCGGGTAAGGGTGCCGGTCTTATCAGAACAGATCACATTGACGGAGCCCAGGGTTTCTACCGAAGGCAATCGCCTGATGATGGCATTTCGTTTGGCCATACGCTGCACACCGATGGCCAGGGTGATGGTCATGATGGCAGGAAGTCCTTCCGGTATAGAAGCAACAATCAGCCCTATCACAGCCAGAAACAACTCGTCGATTGGGTAATCACGAAAGAAATAACCAAATGCAAAGAACAGACTGGTAACACCCAAAATGACAAACGACAACAACTTGCCAAATTTCTCAATTTGCTGCAATAAAGGGGTTGTCATCTCTTCCACATCAGAAATCATCTGGTTGATCTTGCCGATTTCTGTTTTAGCTCCTGTAGCAACCACAATGCCCACAGCCTTGCCATATGTCACGATAGTCCCGGAAAATGCCATCGATGTCTGATCCCCCAGCACGGCTCCTTCTTCTGCAGCTTCGGTATGCTTGTCAACCGCTGTCGACTCCCCTGTCAAAGGAGACTCTTCCACCCGAAGGTCCTTTACTTTTATCAGCCTGATATCTGCCGGAACCTTGTCGCCCGACTTCAACATCACCACATCACCGGGAACCAGTTCCTCAGCATCGACAGTCTGCTTTTCACCATCGCGTATGACCACTGCTTCGAGCGACAGCATGTCACGGATGCTGTCCAATGCCTTCTCGGCCTTACCCTCCTGAACAAATCCTATCAACGCATTCAGGACAACCACGGCCACAATCACCCAGGTGTCAATCCAGTGATCCATCAATGCGGTCATTATAGCAGCGGCTATCAGAACGTATATCAGCACATTGTGAAACTGCATCAACAGCCTCAACCAGGCACTGCGTTTCTTGCCTTTGGGAATCTCATTTCGGCCATATTCCTCTAGCCTGTGTTTGGCCTCACTGACAGACAGACCAGAATCCGGATCTGTTTCTTGCTTCTTAATGGCTTCTTCTGCCTCCAGGGTGTACCACTTTATTTCAGCTTTGCTATTACCTTCACTCATGAGGATGTGTTTGTAATTTTAAAATAAACAATTAATACAAATGTAACACATTTCATGTGCTTACTGTTCGATAACAACACTTACAGTTCAATAATGAGCCCACTCTTGAAAGTCCGTTTTTTTTGTATCCCGCAAATTTCGCAGATAACCGCTGATAGTAAAAATTTGATTGTCAGTTTTCACAAATCAGCGATAATAAGCGCAATCAGCGGGCAAAAGCTTTTCGTAGTGGTCTCAACAATGCAGGGTAATTGATGGCTTTAAAAGAATTTATTATTCTCAGGTATTTGATGTTTTGTAAGAAAAATCACTAAATTGCAATAAGATAACCATATTGGGTTGTCATATATACTTCAGATAGCCCTAAAAAAATATTTTCACCCTCTTTTTCCTGAAATATCATCCAGGTTATTTCTTGCCAAATAAATTGTATTCACAGTAAAATCCTATAAAAGATGAATATAATCCAGTCTAGATCCGGTGTCAGGCATATACTTGAATATATATCGATAGTTACAGCCATAACGGTATTATTGGCCAGCGCTGTTATTATCATAGGATGGATGTTCAATATAGCTATTCTTAAAAGCATCCACCCTGATTTTGTATCTATAAAAGCCAATACGGCGATAAGTTTCTTTCTTGTTGGTGGCGCTATATTGTTAATGCATGATTCGTTTTCTACACGGATTAATTTGAAAGCATTAAATAGGCTTAGATTCCGGGTGGCAATATTTTTTTCTATGATAGTCATTATTATTACCGTCCTGGTGACTATACAATTTGCATTTAATATCCATATTGGTATTGACGAATTGATATTTTTGGATGATCCACACGCTGTCGACTCCTATGCCCCGGGCCGCATGGCGCCAAACACTGCATTTGGGTTACTCTTGC
>SKYG01000081.1 GCA_007128045.1 Bacteroidales bacterium
CATGCCTATACGGAAGAAACCCTGGATGATGGTTCTGAGCGCGTGGTGATGAACATCCCACCTTCACTTGCACCCATAAAACTTGCCGTCTTGCCTCTTATCAAAAAAGATGGGCTGCCCGAAAAAGCCAGGGAGGTATTTGACTTATTAAAATATGACTTCAACTGTCATTATGAAGAAAAAGATGCGATAGGCCGAAGATACAGGCGACAGGATGCCATAGGCACCCCTTATTGCATCACCATTGATCAGGACACCATCAACGATAACACGGTTACCATACGCGACAGAGACACCATGAAACAAGACCGCATTCCGGTCGAAAATATCTCAAACGTAGTAACTCAGCGTATCTCTTTGAAAAAATAACAGAGAAGCAGATAAAACCCGACGACCATATACTGCCATGACACTTCAAGAAATTAAAGCACCTGTTAATGAACACATGAAGGCTTTTGAAAAGCGTTTCAGAGATTCTATGAAAAGCAGGGTGCCCTTACTTGATACCATTACACGATATATCATCAAGCGTAAGGGAAAACAGATCAGGCCGTTATTCGTCTTTTTCTCTGCACGGATGTTTGGAGAGATCAATGACAGCACCTATCGTGCAGCATCACTGATTGAGTTGCTGCACACAGCCACGTTAATCCATGATGATGTGGTAGACGACTCCAACGAACGACGTGGCTTTTTTTCGCTCAATGCGTTGTGGAAAAACAAAATATCCGTTCTGGTGGGGGATTATCTTCTGTCGCGCGGATTGTTGCTTGCATTGGAACATGACGACTTTGATTTGTTGAAGATCGTTGCAAATTCGGTGAAGGAGATGAGTGAAGGAGAATTGTTGCAAATTGAAAAAGCACGTAGCCTTGACATTGAAGAACCAGTATATTTTGAAATCATCCGAAAAAAAACAGCCAGTCTGATTGCATCCTGCCTGTCATGTGGCGCAGCATCCTCATCTGCCTCAACTGAACAAATTGAGCAAATGAGACAAGTAGGCGAACAAGCTGGTATTGCATTCCAGATCAAAGACGACATTCTGGATTTTGAACGTGACACGGCAAAAGGTAAGCCTTCCGGCGTAGACATCAAGGAACGTAAGATGACTTTACCCTTGATATATCTCATTAACAACACCTCTTATTCGGAAAAACGGTCGATCATTAACACCGTCAAGAATCATAACAATGACGCCAAAAAGGTCTCAGCGTTGATCGACCTCGTGTATAGCCGGGGGGGGGTGGATTATGCTGTGCAGGCAATGAACCGCCACAAAAACAGTGCTATTGAAATGCTTCACAAGCTGCCGGATGTGCCTTCCAGGCAGTATCTGGAGCACCTGATTGAATTTACAACCAACCGAAAGACTTAACCTGAGTTAAAAGCATGAATTACAGGTTTGGTCTGTCTGGTTCATCAAACATCAGACAAAGACTGTATCGTTTTTCTGATTCTTTGTTCTACAAGCAGGGAATGCTCCTCATTAAGCAATCCATATCGAATATCCAGAAAACTCTGATCATCATCATTTTTTGTAATCTTTAGCTTTGGTGGCGTTCCTACGATCCATGGAATACCCATCATTTCCTCAGAAATAATTCGTTTCACCTTTAATGGGTCTGCCGTGTGTGGAATCTTAAGGGTAATATGATTCGACAAGCTGTTCTCTGTCTCGGCAGGCAGGCTTATCCACTGCTTGTTTATTCTGGAGTACGGAATTTTAAGCTTTTCACCGGTATCGTTTTCCAGCTCCATGTATCTTGGGCCCAGCAAAACTATAGTGCCTTCGATTTCAGGCGTTTTAATATATTGTCCGACCTCCAGCCGGCATTCAGATTTCATGATCATACCGGCAAAAAAGTCACGAAAGAAAAACCAGGATACCCCGATCGCGAGTAAAACAGCCATAACAAACACCAGATGGTCATAATAGCTGATACCCCCGAAAAGCACATATGCCCCCCAAAAAGCAAAAAATACCCATACCCCGGTTTCAATTAATGGAAACCACCTGGCAATACCGTTTTTTATTATCTTACGATTGGTAACAGCCATAATGATCCTGTATCCAAGTTTTAACAAGAAATACAGTAAGATTCCTGAGAGAATAAAATACAAGAGGCTCATAATCGTTTCAAGGATTTTAGTTTATCAGTAAGAAACAGGTCGAGTCCTGGCTGAATGCAATAGATGCCAGGAAACTTTTCTACAAGGATGCCTGCCCGTGTGAGCTCACGAATATCATGATACACCTGCTGATCGTTTTTTTCAATAATAGTGGCAAGGGTAGCAATAGAAAACCGACGATGAACAACAAACTGCAATATATAGAACCACTGATCCTGACTCAGGTTGTCAAACAAGGTTAAAGAAGGCAATGAAACAGACTCTATGTAAATTGTTTTCCCGGAAACCTTTTTTATTGATGCCAACCATAGTGCTATAGCAGTGCCCGGGTTTCCAAACGAACTATCAAACAATGCATTGAACAGGCGGGCAAAATCCAATGCCGTCATCCTTTCTTCATCCTTTCTGTTATAGTGAAGTGTTAAGCCCCCTGCATGATGCCGCAACAGGATCAGCTCTTTCAGTTCACGCGCATCAAAGGGCTCACAACGTATAATAGAAAGGGCATAGCTGCTTAAATTACTCCAGGGGTCGATTAATTGAAAGGCATGACTGTTCACCGTAATAACAAACAAGCATTTATGTCCGTAATGGTCTATCAGACTTTTGATATACTCTATCACAGCATTACCACCGGGTCTTCGCTCCCACCATAAAGCAAGATCCTGAATGATAATAGCTTTACCCGAAGGCAGAGCAGCAAACACATCATCAACAGAGGAGTTCTGCACGTTTAAAGACTCCAGAAGCCTGGACCTGAACATATCCAGATCGGCATTACATCCCTGCGGAGCACGTATCTGGTGAATATGCTCAACAGGAAAATGTTTCCTGCTAACAAGTTTTGTGAGGCTCGACTTGCCGGAGCTTCTGACCCCGGTTACGATTAATGCCCCAGGTTGTCCCTTTTGAAATCTATTAATGGCTTGTTCCGCTTCTCTGATCTGCTTTTTCATCCCTACCCAGAAATCATCACCAATCCCTGATTGTCCGGAAAACAACGAGCAGTAATAGAAAGGAAGTTCTTTCATCAACTGAGGCGACGCACTTATTCTCTCCACAAAATCAAGGGTTTCTTCATTTAGCAAACGTTTGCTATCCATGGGTTTGTCAAGATGCCTGAACCATATCATCCCCTCACTTTTGCTGTATAACAGGTTGACAAGCTGCTGTCTTATAAAATCATTTGTTTGCCGCCAATGTGCAAGTATATTCTCCAAAAGATAGTTTTTATCA
This sequence comes from Bacteroidales bacterium, assembly GCA_007128045.1. Lineage (GTDB taxonomy): Bacteria > Bacteroidota > Bacteroidia > Bacteroidales > UBA7960 > SKYG01. Next base: position 3,370 of record SKYG01000081.1, read on the forward strand.
GCTTCTTGTCTTCGCTGTTTAAGGGTTGTATCTGTTTTGCTGATAGTGGCAGAAGAAAGCGGATCAAATGCAAATTTCAGGTAATCTATGAATGCTTTTTCAAGATGCTCCAGACTCTGTTCGACCCTGTTTTTTTCAGATTGCAGCTTCTGATGGAAATTCTTGATCAGAAAACTTCGCTGCTCCACCTGTTTTTCATAATCCTGCTCATAATCATTACTCTCTTCTGTTGTCAGGTTAAAATTCATTAAACGAACCAGGTCTTTTATGGTGATAACGGTTCTTTGAAGTTGTTGATCTGTCTCCATGCTGATTCTTCTGGAAGGATCAATAAATTCAGACCCCAGATATAGTGAAAGGACTTTCTGAAAATTCACCACAACGGGATCAGCTTCAAAAAAGCCATCCTCTGCGTATTTTTCAGCAAAGTGATCTCCTCCAATTTCTATCTTTTCAGGTACCTCCTTTAATACCTGCCTTATTTCCTCAAATAAAGCATCATAGAAATGACTGGCCATGGGGACACCCAAATGTGTATGATCAAGTTGTTCAAAACGGGCATTTAATTCTTTGGCACCGGAAACTTTATCTAAAGGAAGCGATTTATAATCATCAATGGCTTTTAATAGTGTACCCTGCACAGAAGCCTTGAATTCCAAATGGGCTTTGCGAATTTTTGATCCTATCCGGCTTCTCAGTGCCAATACGGAAAAGTCAAGGATTGCCTTATTAATGAAAAGCAACAAGTTGTTTTGCCAGACGCCCGGAAATGTTTGAATGGTCTCTATAATTTGTTCTTCCCGTTTGAAATATACGGAGAAGTTTTTACTCAACATATTTGCCTTGGTGCTTTGCAGATGCTCTCCCAGGTTATTCAGGTCTTCCAGCAATGAGCGATACATACGCTGCCCTAAGGAATAATAGAAGGACTTGTTTTCATCTTCCATGACGCTGATCTTAGCCCCGATTCGTTGCTTCTCAAGCCGGATAAACTCAGAAATGTCCTTTTTCTCCGATGCTTCCAGACGTGCCCTTTCTATGGCTTCATGGACTGAGACAAGTATCTTTCGGATTTCTGTAACCTGCTGAAAAGAACGAACAGCAAAATCGCTCATCAGCGACTCTAACAACTCCAGACGTTTGTAAAACACATAATACCGGACCGCAGAAAGCAAATATATCTTGTGTGACACAGCCTTCCTGGTTATTAAAGCGGTAAGCTTCTTCCTGATCTTATAAATCCTGGTAAAGAACCGGTCTTCACGATCATATGTAAAGTCGGATCCAGGTCTTGTTACCCTGAGTTTTTCAGGAACATCTGCCAGACTTATTCTCAGATCATGTATAAATTGTTCATTTACCTGCTCCAGTAAGGATCGTTCAAAATCAATGAAATGATCTCTAAATCTCTGTATCTGTTTTTGAGAATGAAATGAAAAATCGTTGAGCAACCTAAGCAGTCCTTTTGAACGCTCTGAAGGCTTTTTGTATTCCATGACCCTCGAAAGATTGTCAAACATCTTACCTGTGAAAAAGCTAATTTCCGGGAAATACTCTGATTCCTTGTGCAAAAGGGCCTCAAGTCCACTGACAAAATACCTTTCGGAGAGTTTTTCAGCAATGCTCCCAATATTAAACACCTCGTTGGCAATGATTTCCTTTGAGGCAGGAACAACATGCTGAATAACGTTTGGCACGGGCCTCTCCGAAACAGAAAAAACATCAACAGGGTCTTTTCGGGGTTTCTTTTCTTTCACACTGATCTCATCAAAAAAGTTTGACGCAGAAATTAACAGACAGGTATTCATATGTTCTGTGAGGCGATTGCCTTTTTCAATAATCTTTGATGGTTCAGATTTAATAAAGTCTGGCAATTCCAAAATAGATAAGTCGGTATTTCTTGATTCACCATGAATGATATCTGTTTCGGGAATCTGTTCCACGCCATTATTTATGACCCTAACCGCGGCTGTCATCCTTTGGTTTTCAAGAACCTGATTCACCAATCCATACAAAGAATCTGTCAATGAGCTGTTGTAATTGATAACCATCACGCGGATTTGGGCACCCCTCCATTCTTTACTTGATGTCAAAAACTTCAATACGGTTATGGCAAACGACAGGTTTCTTCCTTTTCCTGACCACCAAACATCGATCTGGTTATACTTGCCGAAGCCAGATTCTTTGTTATAGCTTAAAAACACTGTGTTAAAGTCTTGTGACTTAAAGTTCTTCAACAAGGCTGCAAATTTTTCAGGATTGCGGGTATTTCTGGCCCATCCCATTAAAATGGTATTGGGTTCAAACCCTGAAAAACCATATATTTTGGAAATTACATCAATGCCGTCATATATATCACGGCACTCATGATACCGGGTAAAAACACCTGCCTTTTCAACATGTTTTAATTGCACCACATCAGGTGTTTTCCGGTAAAGGTTATTTGACAGAGGCTCTTCCAGTAACTCAAAATTTGTAAAGATCCCCAGCTTACCTACAAGCGATTTACCCATCTCAATAAGGTAGGGCCGGTTTTTCTCTCCCCCACTAAAAAGTATTACGTTCGGACGCCAATTGCTGGCCTTACGACTGCTGATGGTGAGTTTACCAAGGCCTGTCTTCACCAATGATGTCCAAATGCTGTTCCAGGTATCACCGGTTTGCAATGTCAGTTCTTTTTTCTTCAGAAACAGAAACAGGGCAATCAGCACAACAGATGCAACAATCAAAGCAATCACATCAAGTTGGATCATCACAATAATACATGCCAGGGCACCGATCACAGCAATGACCTTCGGTATTTTAAATGATGGTCGAAAATCAGTACCCGCCCAATTTTCAACAGCATAAGTAATATTCAGAAAACCGTAGGTGATAATAAAGAAAATGGTTACAATCCGTGCGATCACGTTGAGTTCTCCAATCAATATGCCAGCCTGGGCAATAATAAAGGTAAGAAGCAATGCATTTCTGGGTTCATTGCCGGCGCCAAACCCTTTGGCAAAGAAAGCTGGCAGGATGCGGTCTTTCGCTACCGACTGTAAGATCCTGGGTGCTCCCAGAATACTCCCAAGAGCAGAAGAGAGTGTAGCCCCCAGTATTCCGGCAATTACAAATTGTGGCAACCAGGATATATTGAACAACACCTTAGGGTC
>SKYG01000103.1 GCA_007128045.1 Bacteroidales bacterium
TGATCGAGCAGGCTTTCATTGATCGTCTCATACATCCGGCTTCTCTGTTGGTCGTTTCGTTTGATAAAAAAATGGCCGTTTCGTTTTAGCAAGGCTTCATGAGCTTGTATCATTTCCCAGACCTGGTCAATACCGGATTTGGCAATGGATGAACAGGTTTTTACTTGGGGTTTCCATCCTGTTAGGGGGGGAGGGAAAAGCTGCAGGGCAGACTGGTACTGTGTTTTGGCAATATTGGCCTTCTGAATATTGTCGCCGTCGGCTTTGTTGATGACCATGCCGTCGCACATCTCTATGATGCCGCGCTTTATTCCCTGCAGCTCGTCGCCCGCTCCGGCCAGCATCAGAAGCAGGAAAAAATCTACCATGGAATGTACCGCCACTTCCGACTGACCGACACCTACTGTCTCAATAAAGATGGTGTCAAAGCCAGCTGCCTCGCATAAGATGATGATATCCCTTGTTTTGCGGGTTACCCCACCCAAAGACCCGGATGATGGGGAGGGCCTGACGAAGGCATTTTTATCGACGGCCAGGGTTTCCATCCGTGTTTTGTCGCCCAGGATACTTCCCCCTGATATACTGCTGCTTGGGTCGACGGCAAGCACAGCAAGCTTATGTCCCTGGGCAGTCAGAAATGTTCCCAAAGCCTCTATAAAGGTGCTTTTCCCCACGCCGGGTACCCCAGTGATGCCAACACGCAGGGCGTTGCCCGAGTGGGGCATACATAGCTCTATGATGGTTTGCGATAGCGCGAAGTGATCCGGCAATGCGCTTTCGATCAAGGTAATCGCTTTGCTCAAAATGACCCGGTCACCACGCAGGATGCCTTCTACGTAATCTGCTGCGCCAAGCAACTGCTTCTTGCGGTGCCTGAATGTTGCCGCTGCCGTTTCATTTATAGATGCCGGCGGTTCAATGCCCTTGTTAACCCGGAGCGCTGAACGGTGGTGAGTATCTGAATCGTTTTCTTTTTCTGGCATATGGATTTATTGACAGACACACAAATTTACATGTTTAATTGGTTAATATCAAACTTGTAAATAAATTGCATTGGATAGCAAAAAATGAGAAACCTGGATTACAAAATGAGACAAGCGTAATTAGAAAAAGAGGTATGTTTGGAGCTTGAAATTATCAACAGTCATTCTATTAATTACGTTCGTTTTTTTTTGAGTGGCGATGTATTGTGCTTTGAATGATGTAATAAAACATTGTTAAACGATAAACCTTAATCATTCATTTATGAACAGTCTATCTCAAAAGATTTCTGTGGTTGAAAAGATTGGCTACAGCCTTGGTGACTTGTCGGCCAACTTGATTTTTCAGACACTGATGACGTTTTTGGCTTTCTTCTACACAGATATTTATCGGATACCCCCGGCTGCTGCTTCTGCCATTATTTGTATTGGTGGGATGGTCGGGGCTTTCTTTACCCCGGTTATGGGTATCATTGCCGACAGAACGGTTACGCGTTGGGGAAAATTTCGTCCATGGATATTATGGACCGCCATCCCGTTTGGTGTGATTGCGCTGCTGGCCTTCAGCACGCCCAAATTCAGTGAAGGCGGAAAAATTGCTTATGCCTTGATCACCTATGTAGTCCTTGTGCTTGTTTATACGGCCAACAACCTGCCTTATGCTGCGTTGAGTGGTGTGATCACCGGCGACATGAAGCAGCGCAACAGTATTTCCTCCTATCGTTTTACTGCAGTGATGATAGCCCAGTTCGTGGTGCAGGTGTTGCTCCTGCCGCTGGTGCTGATACTGGGTGATGGGGATAGAACGTTAGGCTTCGAACGTACCATGGGCATATTTGCCGTAGTGGGAATCATATTCTTCATTATCACCTTTTTAACAACCCGCGAAAGGATTGTCCCGGCAGCCGAACAGAAATCCAGCGTGAAACAAGATATGGGTGACCTGGTAAAGAACAAGCCCTGGATTGCAATCCTGGTCACGACGGTATTTTTGTTCATTACCCTGTCATTAAGGGGGGGCAGCCTGGTCTATTATTTTGAGAACTACTTGAGTGAACCTGATCTTGCGGCATTTCTTCAAAACATTGGCTTTAATGGGGCTATTGACCGGCTGAATCAGCTTCTGACCGGGATGGGACTTGTCGGATTTCAGTGGCCTGAGGATGCACCCACCTCCGGCTTCAGCCTGTTCAATGCAGGTGGTACCATTTCTATGATTATCGGCATATCACTATCAAAGGGTTTAGCTGATCGATTTGGTAAACGCGACGTGTTTGGTGTGGGTCTGTTTCTTGGTGCTTTCTTTGTGCTGGTGTTTTATTTCCTGCCACCTCATGCCATTGGCCTGGTATACATCAGCCAGATACTGCATGGGTTTTCATACGGACTGACCATTCCCTTGCTCTGGGCCATGATCGCCGATGTGGCCGACTACTCTGAATGGAAGAACAACCGCAGGGCTACGGCCATCGTATTCTCAGCCATGATATTTGGATTAAAAGCCGGCCTGAGTGTCGGCGGTGCTCTCGTGGCTGGCATCCTGGCCATTTTCGGCTACAACGAACTCATGCTGATACAGTCTGATGCCACCATCCATGGAATCAAAATGGCGGTCAGCATCTTCCCGACCATTACATTCATGATCTGCGTTGCCAGCCTGTTCTTTTATGAAATCAATAAGACCATGGAGTCAAACATCGAACAGGAACTGGGTGCACGTCGGTTAAAACCAAATATCCAGGAACCAACAATCAACGAATAACGACTTTCACGCCTTTAGACATTAAAACAATTATAAACAGATCGAAATACTCATGTCAGGGAATTCTGACACACATGAGGATGATTATATTTCATGGGGTCAAAAGTCGAAGGTCAAAGGTCTAAAGAAAAATATATGAAACCCACATGACCGGCACGTCACAAAAGGATATGTACCGAGCGAAGCGAGATCATGAACACATATAAAGCAGACAATTTGTGAATAATAATCGTTAGTGGGTTCTCCCGATGAAGGATCGGGACAAGCTATTCAACCGATTTAAACAAATTTATTCGAATGAAAAACAAATTAATAGGTATATTCATCGCATTGACGGTTCTACTCGAACTGGCCATGCTGGGTTGCTCCCCGCGGTCGAATACCTCAACAGATTCTTTGCATGAAGCCTTTTCCGGAATATTTTTCATCGGTACGGCTATGGACATTCCGCAGATCACCGGGGAAAATCAGCAGGCGCTCGATGTAATCAAAAGGCATTTCAATTCTATCGTGGCAGAAAACTGCATGAAGAGCGTCAGTATTCAGCCGGTTAAAGGGCAGTTTGACTTTACCCATTCTGACCAGTTTATGGCTTTCGGCCGTGAGAACGGGATGCACATTGTGGGCCACACGCTGATTTGGCATTCACAGGCCCCGGACTGGTTCTTTGTTGATAAAAACGGGGGTGTTGTTTCGCCAGAGGTGCTTACTGAACGGATGCGCACACACATCCATACCCTGGCAGGCAGGTACAAGGGACAGGTGCATGGCTGGGATGTGGTGAACGAGGCCATCATGGAAGATGGCTCATGGCGCAACAGCATGTTCTACCAGATACTGGGTGAGGATTTTGTGCGGCTGGCCTTTGAGTTTGCCCATGAGACCGATCCCGATGCAGAATTGTATTACAATGATTACGGGATGGCGAATCCCGGCCGAAGAGAGGGCGTGATCAGGATGGTCAAAGACCTGCAGGCCCAAGGCATACGCATTGATGGTATCGGAATGCAGGGACATGTGCACTTGGATAGTCCGACCATTGAAGAATTTGAAGAGAGCATTGTTGCATTTTCAGAGTTGGGGTTGAAGGTCATGATCACAGAATTGGATGTTTCTGTGCTGCCTTGGCCAGGAACATTTGTCAGTGCTGATGTAGCAATGAGTGCTGCATACCAGGCAGAGATGAATCCCTATGCAGATAACCTGCCTGATAATGTCTACGAAGAGCTGAGAAACAGGTATCTGGATCTTTTCCGACTTTTTATCAAGCACCAGGATCATATCTCCCGTGTAACCACTTGGGGCGTGCATGACGGGCAGTCATGGAGAAACTATTGGCCGGTCGAGGGCAGGGTAGATTACCCCTTGCTGTTCGACCGCAACTATGAACCCAAACCATTTGTTCTCGAGATCATTGACATGGGCAATGAGGCACGCAAGTAATCTAGCTATTGGCTGTTGACTTTCAGACTTTCAGACCTTCAGACAAATTTTCACCATAAACTTCAAAATATTTCAAACATGAAAAAACCCAGCCTGCATTATTCACAAAAAGCAAACAAAAACATATATTATATTGATTATCAACATATACACGCAAATTCTTGAAAAAACGCTTTTTGTTTGCTTTTTGCGAGTGCTTTTACTTCAGGCCATCTGCTTTGTTGCGAAAGCCTTGAAATAGAATACTATGTCGGCGGCTTCCGACGCCTCGCATCTGACCTTAATTAAAAGCATGAATTATGCAGGTTAAATGCTCTATAATCAATATGATGATTATATTTATGGCAATCTAACCTGCATAATTCATGCTAATGCTATATTTGTAGTGTATTATCATTAGATTTGGATATTTTATCATTAATACTATAATGAGCAGTTTTCATGATAATATCTATTATTGGTGAAGACGGTAAAATCCATAATCCCAATAGCTATGGGAATGACCCTTTCCCACCCAGGGATAAAAAGCATTGATGATGGACATAGATAAGTATTTAGTGTATCCTAAATCAAAATAGTATTAGGTTGAATTTTGTTTTATTCACAAAATCAGGATTATGATCGAAAAGCTTACCCCTGAAGAAATAGAAAGTATTGTCCATTCGGGTGAAGGATACAATGCTGAATTTAAACTAAGTGTTCCATCCAAGGTGAAAGAACTGACTGAAGAGATTTGTGCCTTCGCAAATTCGGCAGGGGGAGTCTTGCTTTTAGGGGTAAGCGATAATAATACAATTCATGGAGTAAGCTTGGATAATGTAAAGCGCTCTGCTATTCAAAATTCAATCAATGAAATTGATCCACACCTGCCAGTTGAAATCTATGACCGGGAAGTAAATGGTAAATCTGTTTGGGTGATAGAAGTAAACTCAGGCTCGCAAAAACCCTATGCCTTGTCAGGGGCAATCTATATTAGGCAGGGGCCAAACACCCAAAAACTCACTTCCATTGAACAAATGAGAGATTTCTTTCAGCGGTCAGAAAGGATTTATTTTGATGAAGCCCCATGCAAGGGCTTCTCAATGGAAACAGATCTGGATATTGATTTTTTTGAAGAATTTCGTCAAAAAGCAGGATTATCCAAAGCAGTGAGTAAGGAGCATATTATCAACAACCTTCGTCTTGTTCTATCAGATGGAACATTGAAAAACGGTGGTGTCCTTTTCTTTTCCAATTCTCCGGAAAAGCTCATTGAAACCGCTGCCATACGTTGTGTAGCATTTGAAGGGAAAACGAAAACCAGAATTGTTGATGATAAGCTTTTTGGCGGTCCATTAATAAAACAATATCAAAAGGCCATCCAATGGTTAAGAGGAAAGCTCAATGTGAGATATGAAATAGAAGGCAGTGGACCAAGAAAGGAAGCTTGGGAAATTCCAGATACAGTTTTTAAAGAATCAATAATCAATGCCCTTTCTCATAGGGATTATTACGATAAGGGCGGTAGGATCACCATTGAACTATTTGATGATCGAGTTGAAATAAGTAATCCGGGCGGATTGACAAGTGCAATTTCGCCCAGGGAATTTGGCACCAAAAGTCATAGTCGAAATCCATTGATTTTCGGGTTGTTTGAACGGATTGATATGGTAGAGCAAATCGGATCAGGAATAAGCAGAATCTTTGACAATATGAAAGATGCAGGACTCCCTGTACCTGTTTTTAAAACAGAAGGGATGTTTACAGTAGTACTTAAACGTGTTGTTGTAGACAAAACTGTAGAATATTCAACTGAAAAAAGTACCAGGGAAAGGATTATTGAATGTATTAGAGAGAATCCTGCCACAACAACAAAGAGCATTGCTTCTGCTGTAGGGTTGACTGTTAAGGGGGTTGAGTATCATCTAGCCAAAATGCAAGATGATAATATCCTGATTCGTGAGGGTTCTAAAAAAAGTGGTAATTGGAAATTATTACAATGATTGGTGTAGGAGATAAACTAGGGATTAAACTAGGGATTAAACTAGGAGATAAACTAGGGATTAAAATCTAAGGGTAATATTTTGACGGAAAAAGATTGTTCACCAGATAGCGCATTATTCTATAAAATAGCTATAATTCTGCCTATTATTATTTGCAATCTGGCCTATAGAAAAAAAATTAGAGTTACGAACTCTATGTGCGTGGAAAATGAAATTGGAGAAATTATTAGCATGATCACAAAAAGATATCCTTTGTTTTATTACTTTTATTCTTTCATTAAGTAGTAATCACTATCTTACGATGATGAAGCGAAGATTCACA
>SKYG01000275.1 GCA_007128045.1 Bacteroidales bacterium
AACGTAGTTGCCTCTCTGTCCCAGCCAGTAAGGCGCATCGATGAGCTTACGCCCATAGAGATCATTTATACCCCTGAAGGAGATACCGTTATTGATATGGGACAAAATATGGTTGGCTGGTGCAGGTTGGCGGTGGATGTGCCCGAAGGTACCATCATTACATTAAGGCATGCAGAGATCCTTGATATGCATGGCAACTTTTACACCGAAAACCTACGTACGGCCAGGCAGGAAGTTACTTACATCAGCAAAGGAAGTGGTCTTGAAGTATTTGAACCCCGCTTTACGTTCCAGGGCTTCCGCTATGTGGCCGTATCAGGTTATCCTGGTGAGGTTACCAAAGATCTGATCACCGGCATTGTGATTCACTCTGATTTGGAACGAACCGGCACCTTTAGTTGCAACAATGATTTGATCAATCAGTTGCAGCATAATATCATCTGGGGCCAGAAAGGGAATTTTGTTGATATTCCTACTGATTGCCCGCAGAGGAATGAACGGCTAGGCTGGACCGGCGATGTTCAGGTGTTTGCACCCACCTCATGTTTCCTTATGGACTGTGCCGCATTCTATACCAAATGGCTGAAAGACCTGATTGTCGACCAGCATGAAGATGGTGCCGTGCCGTGGGTGATCCCCAATGTGCTGGGCAGGGGTGAGGCACATGGATGGGCCGATGCCGCACTGATCGTTCCATGGAATATGTACCTGTATTATGGAGATGTTCGCATATTGGAAGAGCAATATGAAAGCATGAAGGCCTGGGTAGAGTATGTCCGCGGACAGGCAGGGGAGGATTATATCTGGCGGCCACGTGAGCGTCAGTTTGGCGATTGGCTTGCTTTTGCCACCATACGTTCCGACTATCCCGGAGCCACCACCGACAAGGACCTTACAGCAACAGCCTATTTTTATCACTCTTCTGATCTGCTGCAAAAAACAGCATCTATCCTGGGCAGGCAAGCCGACGTTATTGAATACGGATCGCTGAAAGCCCGGATCAAAGAAGCCTTCAATAACGAATATGTAACACCCAACGGCCGCCTTTCCTCCAATACCCAGACAGCCTACGTGGTTGCACTAACATTCGGACTGATCCCGGAGGAGATGGAAGCAGTTGCAGCTGCCCGCCTGGCTGCCGATGTAAACAGTTTCGGGCATATTACCACAGGTTTCCTCGGTACCGCCGATATATGCCATGTGCTCACTAAATATGGTTATCTGAAAGAAGCCTATATGCTGTTGTACCGCACCGAATACCCCTCCTGGCTGTACCCTGTTACCAAAGGTGCGACCACGATCTGGGAGCGATGGGACGGCATCAAACCAGATGGAACCCTTCAGAATCCGGGGATGAACTCCTACAACCATTTTGCTTATGGCGCCGTTGGCGACTGGCTCTACAGGGTGGTTGCCGGGATCAGACCTGATCCGGAAGAACCAGGATTCAAAAACATCATCATCAAACCCCAGCCTGGTGGTGAGATGAACGATGTAAAAGCCAGCCATGAATCACCTTATGGGACCATTAGCTCTGAATGGATCGTTGAAAATGGCACTTTCACATTGCATGTATCCGTTCCGGCCAATACCACAGCAAACGTGTTCGTTCCTTCAACCGCAAACAGTATGACTGTAAACGGAACGACAATGGCAGGTACGGAGAAACTGGAAGAACCCGGCCTGAATTATCATTTTCTGACTACCTTTCTGGGATCAGGTAATTATGTATTTAAAACGGCTTTTATTCCTTAGAAAAAAAACCTTCTGATCAAAGGATATCCTTTACAGCCTTTATCCACGCCTGGTCTCATTTTTCATGAATATATCTGTCACAGGTATGATGAAGGCATATCGTATGCGGAATCAATGCAATTATTGGGACATTTTTAAAACAAATTGCTTGAATTATTAAAGCCGCATGTTGCAATATTTTGGATATTGCGTAACAAAATCAGTGACGTCGTATTGGTGAAGCATTATTGTATCCCTTTGTCATGTTGAGATGGTGGCTTTGACATACTTCACATAAAACCTATGCATTATGATGCTTTGGCAAAAGAATCAAAGAAGACTGATTAAAAATGGTCTGGTTGTCAGTTCCGGTTTTCTGTTATTTACTTCATGTCAGCAAGAAGAAAAACCGCCAAACCTGGTATATATCTTTTCTGATCAGCAGGCATTCGATATGGTTGGCTGCTATGGAAATGACCAGATCATTACCCCGAATATTGATTATTTTGCCACTCAGGGAACGCGTTTTACAAACTGTTTTGTCAATGCATCGACATGCACCCCTTACCGTGGTATGCTCATGACCGGGCAACATCCATTGTATACCGGGGCAATTGAAAACGACAAACCGCTGATTCCCGGCAATGGGAAAAAATTTGCCGAAGTATTGCGTGATGCCGGGTATAATACGGCTTACATTGGCAAATGGCATCTTTTGGGGGGCGACCGAAACAGGCCGATTCCAAGGGGAGAGATGCGCTACGGATTTGATGAGGTGTTCTATACCAACAATTGTCATGTGGATTTCCGTGCTGGTCATTGTTTCTTTTGGAACGATGACGATGAAAAGGAATATTTTGATGTATGGGAGGTGTATGGACAAACCAACCAGGCCCTGGAGTTTCTGGATAGCCGTAAAGGCAATGACAATCCTTTCGCATTATTCGTTTCATGGCATCCTCCACACGACTGGGGCCTGTTTCTAGGTGAAGATGGCAATATGCACTACCGGTATGATGCACCCGAAGAACTTATGGCTTATTACGAACGGGAAAACATACAGGTCAGGCCCGGGATGCAGGCCACCCCAGATTTGCTGAGAATGTACCACGGACATATGGCCATGACAACAGGGGTTGACATTGCTTTCGGACAGGTAATGGACAAGCTGGAAGAGCTCGGCCTGAACGACAATACCATTGTAGTGTTCACTTCTGATCATGGTGACATGCTCGAATTTTCCGGTACCACCAGGCCCTGGCCGCCCAAACAATACATCCACGACTACTCCTCGAGGGTGCCTTTTATCATACGCTGGCCAGGAAAGATACAGGCCAATGCAATTACAAACCTGTTGTTCAGCGCCCTCGACATCATGCCTTCCATGCTTGGGCTGATGGGGCTTGATATTCCGGAGGAATGCCATGGGAAAAATCTGTCGCAAGCCATTGTCGACCTCGACGATGATGCCGTGGATTATATCCCTATGTGGCTTTTCCGGGGAAATGGATGGAGGGGTGTGGTAACCAACGACTATACATATGCCACTGAAGGGAACGATGGCGACGAACCCCTGTTCAACGTATTGTTCGACCGTCACAACGATCCCTATCAGTTGAATAACCTGTATGATGAACCCTATATGCAGCATGTGAAAGAAGACCTTTGGGAACTAACACAAAGCTGGATGAAGAAATATAATGATAAGTTTTACACCTGGAGCGATTTTATGGCGGTTGCATCCAATCAAGAATGGAATTCTCCGCCGTTTATCAGACCCATTGACGTGCTTCCCTGAAAGGGAGCGTCCGTAGGGACAGGGCTTGACCTGTCCGCAAAAGGGCTTGACCTGTCATAAAGTGTTGTGAACGGTGAACGGTGAAGATTGAACAGTGAACAGTTCTGAGACCTTCAGACATTCAGACATTCAGACATTCAGACAATTTTTAACCCATGAAAACAAATATCTTTGCAGTAAATATGTTGATTTTTTGCATGCTGATGATCTTGTCATTGGCATGGTCTGATGCAAATGGTTCGGCTGTATTCCTTGAAGAGGAAGCGTATGTGGTAGGAATTGAGTTGCGCTCAGACTTTGTCAATGATCTTGATATCGAATTGCTGTCTGGTGGTGAAGGGTATGCCATACAAACCACAGGGATTGATCCCTGGGTTATGACCCATCCGATGGAAGAAGCAATAAGCCGGCGGTCAAATGTATTGTCGTTCGAGTATTTTTGTCCGCAAGGCCTGGATCACTTACAGGTATATTTTGGTCCGCCTATACGCGAGGCTCACTCTCACAAGATTGCACCTGTGGGCATGTCGGAAGGATGGGTCGTCTTTTCTGCTGATCTGAGTGAAACAATTGGCGAATGGGGCAATGCCGGTGATTTTCTCCGGCTCGACTTTGGTAATCAGTCCAATGTCGATCTACAGATCAGGAATATCCAGCTTCGTCCGATGACTGCCAGAGAGAGAGAGATTGCTGCATCGCGCGATGAAAAGCGTTTTGAAGAGGCGCGGATGGAGAAGAACATCCGTAGTTATCTGGATGCCAACTTTCAATCCGTTATACGTGAAGTAGAGATACGGGAAACTGACCTGGTCATACGCGGTCGTTTAAGGGGAGATAACTACGCCTGGCTGGTTGAATCTACCCCTTACCAGGATATTACCGAGACGCAGTTCTATGTCGAAAGAAGGGCAATGCCCGGTTCTTTTGCCATTACTGTTGACCGTTTTGTAGAAAGAGACGGGATCAACTACGACCGTATGCTGTCGCGATGGGCACTGGTCGATGAAAAGCAGGAAGCGCTGTTGTCGCATGCACGCTATCCCGATCATATTCCGGCAGTCAATGACCTGCCAAAAGAGTTACCGGCAAGCCGGAAAGGGCTCGGAGGCTTCTCTGTTTCACGCGGACATTTAGAAGACCTTGACGATCTGGGGATCACAAGTGCTACCGTAAACATCTGGTTTACACGTTTTATGTATAGCACGCCTGCGCCAGGTCGAATAGAGCACACGTACAATGGGAAGTCTTATTATTTTGATAGGGATCAGGTGGCGGTGTTTGACTCTACATTCCGCACTACCGCAAACCGCGGTATCGTCACTGCTGCCATATTGCTGGTCAGCAAGGCAGAACAGGCCGCTGATCCGGAGATCGGGCGCCTGCTTCAACATCCGGACATGGATCCGGCGGGGATCTACAGCATGCCCAATATGACGACCCCGGAAAGTGTAGAGTGTTATGCGGCAGCCCTCGACTTCCTGTCAAGCCGTTACAGTCGACCCGATAAGAAATATGGAAGAATAAATCACTGGATCATGCACAACGAGGTGGATGCCGGCTGGGTATGGACCAATATGGGAGATAAAACTGCCCTCATATTTATGGATGCCTATCTGAAATCCATGAGAATGTGTTATGCCATTGCACGTAAGCATAACCCACACTCGGAAGTCTTTATTAGTCTGACCCACTACTGGGCCTGGACGTCCCATCCAAAGTTTTATCCATCAAAAGACCTGATGGAGATATTATTGGACTATACCCGTGCAGAGGGCGATTTTCAATGGGCCTTGGCACAACACCCTTATCCTGAGTCTTTACGCGAGCCAAAAACCTGGCTCGACCAAAAGGTAACCTTTACCTTCGATACTCCCCTGATCACCTTTAAAAATCTCGAGGTGCTTGATGCCTGGATTAAGCTTCCTGAGGTATTGTATCAGGGTACCACCAAAAGAACGCTATGGCTTTCGGAGAATGGTACCAACTCAAGAACCTATGAGGAACAGGATCTGACAGAGCAGGCAGCCGGTTTTGCTTATGCCTGGAAAAAGATGGAGCACCTTGATGGCATCGATGGTTTTCAATGGCACAACTGGATCGACAACAGAAGAGAGGGTGGGCTTCGCATTGGTTTGCGGCGCTTCCCTGATGATGAGGAAGACCCGGGAGGGCGTAAACCAGTATGGTATGTCTTTCAGGCAGCCGGAACAGACAGTGAAGACCTGGTTTTCGATCAGTACAGGGAGGTGATTGGCCTGAGGCGCGATTGGGATGAGCTGATTTACATTGGCGAGATTGACCAGGAAAAGAAGAGAAACTCCTTTCGCAACCTTTACAGCGATACCTGGGTAGCTGCCGACGCCCTGGGCAGGGAATTACCAGGATTTGAAGAATGTGGTCCCGTTAAAGAAGACCGTTTTGTGGGTATGTTTTATTTTATGACCCATATCAACCCCGACAGACCCGGACCATTCGATGTGACGAAAATCATCAGAGCCAATCCAAAGAACCCGCAATGGGGGGCAGGGGCTCATTACTGGGGTGAGCCGGAGACAGGGTATTACCTGAATTACGAACGATGGATGCTGAAGCGGCATGCCAGGCAGCTTTCAGATGCCGGGGTCGATGTCATCATCTTCGATGTGACCAACGACAGGACCTACCCCCAGGTGTATCTCGCCATCTGTGAGGTGTTTAGAGAGATGCGACATATGGGTGAGAAAACCCCTGATATTGCCTTTCTTGCCAGCGAACGCTCCGTTGAAATATTGTGGGAAGAGTTTTATGAAATAGCCATGTATCCCGATTTGTGGTTTCA
Organism: Bacteroidales bacterium; assembly: GCA_007128045.1. Taxonomy (GTDB): domain Bacteria; phylum Bacteroidota; class Bacteroidia; order Bacteroidales; family UBA7960; genus SKYG01. The sequence continues at coordinate 6,351 of SKYG01000275.1, forward strand.
CTGGAAAGGAAAACCCCTTTTGCTGTTCGGACACCACGAGACACCACGTAGAAACAAGATGAATGACGTGGTCTTCCCGGATCATATCACAAACTTTTTTTCTATCAGGCAGAGCTGGGCCTG
>SKYG01000312.1 GCA_007128045.1 Bacteroidales bacterium
AATAACATTTATTTTACTGGAATAAGGGATGGAATAAAGTTCTCCAATTATGTTGGGGTTATCCAGATTGGTAGACTGACTTTGGAAATACTTCCTAAAGCTGACAACAATCGATCCCATAAAAAAAGTGATTACGACTCATGGCAGTCCGTGCTTCTTAGAATGCTGGCAATTTGCAACCATGTTAATATTCATAGCGTATCTGAAGCTTCATTAAGTCGTCGCTATCATAGCTTGCTCGACCTGTATTTCATCTTGTATTTAAATGAATTGGGGCAACTCATTCACCAGGGACTCATCAAAAAGTACCGCAATACAAGTGGTAATCTCAATACCTTGAAGGGACGCATTGTCTTTTCCAAAAATATTCAGCACAACCTGATACACAAGGAAAAAATTTTTACCGAGCATCAGCTCTATGATTATGAGCACCTGTTAAACCAGGTTCTATTAAAAGGGCTATCTGTTTTGTCGGTTATTTCCAACAATCCCGTTATTACCGACCGCATTCATAGAGTAAAGCTTGACTTTCCTGAAATCAAAGAAATACCTATCACAAAAACACATTTCGAAAAACTAATCATAAACCGAAGATCGGAACCTTATCGTCGTGCGTTAGACATAGCTCGATTGATTATCCTCAACTACCGCCCTGACATAAAATCCGGAAGTGAAAACATGCTTGCCCTTCTGTTTGACATGAATAAGTTGTGGGAAGAATATATTTATCGGATGCTTTTAAAGTTGGCAGGTGAGGGTATTTCGGTGAGTTTCCAAAACTCAAAAAAGTTCTGGGAGAGCAAGACCATTCGTCCGGATCTTATCGTTAGTAAAAAAAATGATTCCGGATTAACTGAATTGTATGTAATTGATACCAAATGGAAAATTGTGGACATACAGAATCCTTCTGATGATGATCTCAAGCAGATGTTTGCCTACAATGTTTATTGGGAGGCCAGGAAAAGCATGTTGTTATATCCCAAGACCCAAGAGCAGCCTGAAAAGTTTGGGATATTCCACATTGGTTTCCCGGAAAAGTCAAAATGCAAGCTTGGCTTCATAAATGTGCTGAATGAACATGGTGGTCTCAACATGAGTATAGGTGATGAAATACTGGGAAAGCTGTTTGTTAGCTGATTATCACAAACAGGTGTTTCGACAAAAGCTGTTGCCAAGCATATTGCTAAACTTCATAGTGCAAATAGGATCGAAAGGGTTGGATCCCGACAATATGGCACCTGGAAAATAAAAGAAGTTCATAAAGGGGTTCGGTGATAGGTTCGGTGATGTTCCCTGTAGCCATTTTATGGCCTGAATCTGATAGACATTGGGAGCCGATCATTGGCAAGCTGCAAATGAAAAAGCAGCCAAGATCAACATACAGTATTACACCGACCAAAAAGACTGCCTGTTTAAGGCGTTGGTGGCATAAAAATCATAACCATGAAACAAAAAAGAGCGATTTTCATGACCATCTACGACGATGATGGCAACATTATTGAAGAAATTCCTATGACGGCAGCCGATGACGATTGGATGCGTGCCGGGAGGTTAAGGAAGAAGGACGATGAGGGCGACAAGGAAGCCGCTGAAGAACTTCGGAAAATGCAGAACACAGAGATGTATTATCTCGAAGAGGACGATGAAGACGTGTGATATTGGCATATTGCTGTTGCTGTTGCTGATGGCATTCAATGTATCAGCCCAGCGCATCTATGACGGCTCAGGGCGATTTATAGGCAGGGTTGATAGTGATAAATATTACGATGGCAGTGGACGATTTATTGGCCGTATTGACAAGGACAAGGTGTATGATGGCTCTGGCCGGTTTCTGGGAAGGATCGACAAGGAAAAGCTGTATGATTCCTCCGGGAAATACCAGGGACGTGTTAATGGGAGTCGTTTGTATGACTCTTCTGGAAGATTTGTTGGTCGGATCGATGGCAACAAAATCTATGACGGTTCCGGCAGGTTTATTGCCCGGACAGAGGGTTTAACTCAAAAGCAGGTAGTGTTGTTCTTTTACTTCTATTTTTAGGTTGCGTAATGGGGTTTTTTCGCACGATAACATGTTTCTGGTATCTTGCCATTGCCAGGGGAAAATCGTTGGAAGAGTGGCGATACGTCATGCTGTAAATACCAATTCGTTGTTTGTGGATGCTTCATGACAACTGTTTTGCATCCCAGTACCTTTGGATTCGCCTGTTGCGAGCATTGATGAACTCAATTGCATTTATCATATAAGGAACATACTCGTCTTTGCTCGTTGGAAGGGCAGGCCTCTGAAGATCATCGAATGGTATAAAAAACTTCACTGATGTTAACTCTTCATCAATGATGTCCTGCAGTAGAAAGAACTCTATAAATCCCCGAAAATCTTTAAACAGATCGAAGAAGTTGGCATAACGTTGCAGTGTGTCATGAAGCGGACTCCATTCTCCACGATAGTGCCTTAAGATGCATTCAACAGTTAGGTCAAATCGATCCTTGATTCTTGGGTGAAACCCACGCGCACCATTAATGGTCATTTTTTGACCAATACGATGCCCAGGGAAGAGCATCATTCCGCCGATCGTGTAACCAATGGTGTTAAATTGATCAAGCTGATCTGATGGTATTTGTTCAATGATGTTGCGAATCTTATATTCCCTTGTAAATGAACTCCGTTGTGATCAATACCGGTACTGAAGTGGCAAACATGCTGTCAAGTTCCTTCGCAAGAAAGCCTGACCAGTATTTTTTGGCAATTTCTATCCAAGCCTTATTCTTGCTTGTTTCTTCAGCAAAATAGTTCCTGCATAGGTTCTGCACATAGATGTTGCCCATGGAAAGTCCATCCACCAGGTCAATGTTCTTTTTATTACTTCTGAAATAAGGTGATTTTGGATTATCCAGCTCAAAGACCATATTAAATAGCTGTGGGTGATCCTTAACGATGCGTGTGGGGTCGCACCCAGGATGATGGCCTTGATTTCTCCACTGCCTCTATATGGCTCAGGGAATGGATATCGGGGATTAACCTTGTCCTGATAATCAGATAGCAGACTTTCAAGAATTTGTTGTTCTGTCATTGTTTCTATTAGTTGTTTGTTTACTTCTTATCTACCGGTTTGCTTAACACCGGTTACTTTCCGATACAGTACTTTTCTAATACCTGTTTTCCTGTTGGTTATGTGACATTAGCAACAAAAGGGTTACAACAGTTATTCCCAATATTGTTAATGCCAGTTTCGACTGGATAGGGTTTTATGGGAAAATTGCCAGTGGGGGCAAAAGTCAGGAATTTGAGCAGTATTCCGAACCTCTGAAAAGGTGGTACAAAGTATATGCTTACTCGCCGGAGAAGGATTATTTTGCCACTATTTTTTCAGATATTACAAGAGACAGACTGGCAAGTGAAGAAATGGATCGGTTTTTCAACATCAACCTCGACCTTTTAAGCATTGCTGACATCGATGGCAGGTTTGTCAAAGTGAACCAATCGTGGGCAGATATTCTGGGATATTCTGTCGCAGAATTGGAAACGAAGAAGTTTCTCTCCTTTGTGCACCCTGACGACATGCAGGCAACCCTTGATGCCTTGCTGGATCTCAGTGCAAACAAAGATGTACATAACTTCACCAACAGATACATGGCCAAAGATGGTTCGTATCGCCATATTGAATGGCGATCACGCCCTTATGGCAATCTGATCTATTCATCTGCAAGAGATATCACAGAGAAATTGGCATCAGAAACCAAACTCCGTGAAACAGAAAAAAGACTCAGCACCGCACAGTCATTTGCATCTATTGGTGTATGGGAATACAATGTCAACAATGGTAGCCTATACTGGTCAAAAGAATGTGAAGCATTGTTTGGTTTGGAAGAGGGTGAGTTTGAAGGAAGCTTTGAAGATTTCTTGAAGCGGGTGCATCCGGATGACAGGCAGCTTGTGATAGAAACAAATCAACCCATCACAGGTAACCGCAAAGCAGTACCGCTTGAGTATGAGCATCGGATTATCAAAAAGAATGGAGAGACTTGCTGGGTGAGGGAGTCTGCCAGCCTGATAAAAAGCAATCCGGGCCAGGACGAAAAGATTGTGGGTTTGGTGATGGATATCACCAAACAAAAAATGAACGAACTATCGCTTGCAAGGAGCGAAGAACGTTATCGTGGACTGGTGGAGTCACAAACAGATCTGATTGTCAGGGTAGACGCTGACAACCGCCTTACTTTTGTGAATGACGCCTATTGCAAGATGTTTGGGAAAAGCCGTGAAGAACTGTTAGGACAATCGTTTACACCTTTGGTTCACGAAGATGATTTGCAGCCCACCCTGGATGCGATGAAAGATTTGCATAAGCCACCCTATCGTTGCACTCTTGCACAAAGGGCCATGACCAAAGACGGCTGGCGATGGATTCATTGGGAAGATAATGCTATACTGGATGGTGATGACCAAATCCTGGAAATACAGGGCGTAGGGCGCGATATTACCAAACTAAAAGAGACCGAGGAGGCACTCAGGATAAACGAGATGCAGATGAAATCCCTTCTGGCAGAAACACCTGCTGTTGTTTATTCCTACAGATTTGTGAATGGCGCGGTTGATATTATCTACATTAATGAGAATGTAGAAAACATACTTGGCTTCAAACCGGAATATTTCCTGAACAACTTTGAAGCCTGGGCAGCCTGTGTGCACCCTGATGACCTCGAAAAAAATCAAATCAGGTTGGAAAACACGGCGAAAAATTTGGTTATTGGTGTTGAAGACCACTTTGAATACAGATTTAAAGACAGCAAAGGAAACTTTCACTGGCTATGTGATCGTCAAAAGGTTATTCGTGGTATTGATGGAGATTTTCAGGTCGTGGGTGTATGGGTGGATGTCACAAAAGAAGTAGAAGCCAGGGAGGCTATAGAAAAAGAAGAGAAGTTGCGGCAGATCGTCGAAAACCTGGATGGAGTTTTCTGGCTCAGGTCAGCTGACAGGAGAGACATGCTTTACGTAAGCGATAAGTATGAGGAACTTTTTGGCAGAACCAAACAAAGCCTGAAAGATAACCCAAGGACATTCATGGGCAACATTCATAAGGATGATATCAAACGCATTGAAAAAGCCTTTGAATATTTTCTGATAACTGGAAAATTTAACCAGGACTACCGCATCACAAAGCCCGATGGAAAAACAGCATGGCTAAGCTCAATGGCCTTCCCCGTAAAAAACGAAAATGGTAAGATCATACGTTACGCAGGCTTCGTTACTGAAATTACAAAGCGTAAAAAGATCGAGCAGCAGCTTATCGCCGAAAAAGAGAAAGCAGAAGAAAGTGACCGGTTGAAATCGGCTTTTCTGGCTACCATCAGCCATGAACTGCGTACGCCACTAAACCATATTCTGGGATTCAGCGACATCATCCGATCCTCTTCCAAAGATGAAGATCATCGGGACTTCGCCGGCATGATTTACGAGAGCGGAAGCAAATTCTTGTCGATGGTAGAAGATATATTTGATTTGGCATTGGTTGAACGGGGAGAGGTCCGGCTGCGCAGGCAAACCTTTCAAATAGCAGAACTCTTTCTGGAAAATAAAAGCAGCCTGGAGGAGTTACTGACAAAGTCAGAAAAAAATGAACAAATCAGCTTGGTTTTCAAGCCAGACAGCAATCTGCTAACGTCGTACATCCATAGCGACAGGTATAAAATCAGTCAGGTACTTGTCAATCTGTTCAAGAATGCAGTAAAATTCACACGTGAAGGCGTGATAGAATACGGCTTCTACAGTGAAGGCAACAACAAGCTTGTATTTTATGTAAAAGATACCGGTGTGGGCATTCCGGCCGATAAAGCCGATGTCATTTTTGATTTTTTCAGACAGGCGGATGATTCGCATGCCAGGCATTTTGAAGGCCTGGGCATTGGACTTGCCATTTCACAAAAAATAGCCCATGCCATGCATGCCGAGCTATCATTCAGCTCTGTCGAAGGCAAAGGCACCACATTCTATTTCAGTATTCCCCTTGAGATGGCCAGCAGTGTAAAAAAAAGTGCCAACACTAAAGTCACAGAAAGGGATTACAACTTTTCCGGCAAAACGATCCTGATAGCCGAGGATGATGAATACGGTCTGTTTCTGATCCAATCCATTCTGAAAAACACCTCTGTAAATATCCTGGAGGCATTCAATGGCAAAGAAGCCGTTGAGTTGATTGCCAGGCATCCGGAAATTGAATTGGTATTGATGGATTTAAAAATGCCTGTCATGAATGGCCTCGATGCCACAAGACTGATAAAGGATATGAAGCCGGAGTTGCCCGTGTTGGCACTCACTGCATACAATCTGGCTAAAGACAGAGACAAAGCCATGGAAGCTGGGTGCGACGAAGTGATTACCAAACCCGTTAACCCAGACCTACTATTGTGCAACGTGGCCAAATACCTGAGAATGGACCATGAATGTTCATAATTGGGAGTCAA
>SKYG01000313.1 GCA_007128045.1 Bacteroidales bacterium
GGATTTGGTTCTCCTTCCTATTTTAGCACTGCCTTTAAACAAGAAAAAGATATCTCACCTACAGAATATATTGCTCAGTTGAAGATGAAGGTAAATGGTGCTTGAAGCGATATTAATCACACTCATCAACACAGGAAAGTTGAAATATCCATTACAATCGTTCTGACACACAGGAGCATGATTATTGGCAATGAGCACCTTTTTGACCTTTCGACCTTCAGACCTTCAGACCTTCAGACAAATTTTAAACACATGAAAAACAAACCATCCCTGAAAGAATTGCGCAGAATTTTTACTGTAATATTTTTTATTGTATTTCCGCTGCTGATTTTTCAGTGTACCATGCCCGACCGGATCTCGTCAGAGGAGTATGCCCGCCTGATCGATGACTTTGTGGTTCCACACGACACCAATGTGGTGTGGTGCTATTATTACTGGATCAACGACGACATCTCAAAAGAAGGGGTCACCCACGACATGGAAGCGATGAAAGAGTTTGGGATAGGGGGTGTCCTGATCGGCAATATCAACAGGATCTCGGCCGATGGCCCCGTGCCTCTGTTCAGCGACGAGTGGTGGGACATTACCGTACATACCGTTAATGAAGGCCACCGCCTGGGTATCGAAGTGGGCTTTTTCAATTGCCCCGGCTGGAGCCAGAGTGGTGGGCCGTGGATTGGCCATGAACAAGCCATGCGCTACCTGGTCTATACCGAAACACAACTCCAGGGACCACTTCCCGCTGGTAGTGTGATGCTCGAAAGGCCGGTACCTACACCCCGCACAAACAATTATAGAACCATCTTGCCAGGCCCTGAGGAGTATCAGGATACCTATACCCTTGCCTTTCATACCATCGAAGCGGAATCCCGCATGCTTGATCAGCACAATGCACGAATCAGTGCCATACCAGCCATCGAAGGCATCCATCACGTGCTCGATGGCAACACAAGCACGGAAGCGCTGCTTGATGCTTCCGCAGGGGCCGGATATACGATCGATATCGTTGCCAATGAAGCCATTACAGCCCGCAGTGTGGTGATCCATCCTGCACAGCCGAGAATCAATTGTCACATCGAACTGCAAGCCAACATCGATGGTGAATTCAAATCCATCCAAACTTTTGCATTTGACAGGAGCAACCCCAGGGTCAATGTCGGACCGGTTTCTCATGGTCCTGTTTCCGTTGCCTTGCCGGAAACCACGGCTTCCGAATTCAGACTCTTAGTGAACCGATTTTCCGGGGCGCCGGGCATGGCCGGATTCTCTCAGATCATCATCACCGAAGCACAGGTGCTTGCTGACTATGTAGAGAAAAGCCTGGGACGAATGCACCCAACCCCTTTGCCCGATTTTGATTCCTATCTTTGGGATTCTCAGCCGGAACTTGGCCGAAACGAACTGGTCATTAACCAGGTGGTAGATGTAAGCCAGTATATGGATGAACATGGGGTGTTACAGTGGGAGGTACCAGAAGGGAACTGGACCATCTTGCGTATGGGGATGACTCCTACCGGTACCGAGAACCATCCGGCCTCTCCTCATGGCAAAGGCTATGAAGTTGACAAGGCCAATGAAGAGCTGGCCCGCTACCATTTTGAACAGTTTATGGGTGAAATCATCAGAAGGGTGCCGAAAGAGAGCCTGCCAGCACTTAAATACCTTATCGCTGATAGCTATGAGATGGGGCCACAGAACTGGACAGATGGGTTTCAGCAACGGTTTGAGGAAAAATTTGGATACAGTCCGGTGAAATACCTTCCGGTGTTTTCAGGACGGATTGTGGGTAGTGTTGCTGAATCGGATCGTTTTTTATGGGATCTGCGACGTGCCATTGCCGACGATGTGGCCTATGAATATGTTGGAGGACTTCGGAAAATTGCCAACGAACATGGTCTGAAGCTGTGGTTGGAAAATTACGGTCACTGGGGCTTTCCATCAGAATTCCTGATGTATGGCGGGCAGTCTGACCTGGTGGCCGGTGAATACTGGAATGAGGGAAATCTTGGAGACATAGAATGTAAAGCGGCCTCCTCGGCGGCACATATTTATGGCAAGCCCTTTGTATCGGCTGAGACCTGGACGTCCAGCGGCCTGGCATACCTTCGCCATCCCGCCATGCTGAAAAGGCGTGGCGACTGGAGCCTTACCGAAGGCATCAACCACCATGTGTTACACGTGTACATACAACAGCCCGACAATGACAGGGTTCCTGGTGTCAACGAATGGTTTGGCACAGAGTTTAATCGCCACAACACCTGGTTTGACCAGGGCAGGATGTGGGTCGATTATTTGCGCCGGTGCCAGCATTTGCTGCAACAAGGACATTATGTGGCCGATGTATTGTATTTTATTGGAGAGGACGCCCCGAAAATGTCAGGAACACAAGACCCGGAGCTGCCGTCAGGATATTCTTACGACTATGTCAATGCCGAAGTGATTTTGCAACGTTTGTCCGTGAAAGATGGCCGACTGGTATTGCCCGATGGTATGAACTACGGACTGCTGGTGCTGCCTCAGTCAAATACCATGCGCCCGGAGGTGCTGGAAAAGATCGAAGAGCTGGTCCGTCAGGGCGCCTATGTATTTGGCCCCGCCCCGGAAGAATCTCCGAGCTTGCAAGGCTTTCCAGGAAGCGATGAGAGCGTAAAACAATTGGCTGCCCGAATGTGGGTTGAACCAGAATACGAGGCAGGAAGGCTCATTCGTGAACATGGAAAAGGCTACATCATGGATGGAATAGAATTGCAGGAAGCCCTCGACGTGGCTGATATTCCCAAAGACCTGGTCTTTGAAGATGAGCTGCCTGTGTTATGGACACACCGGAGTAAAGAAGGCATGGATGTCTACTTTTTAACCAACCAGGGCAGCGAGCCGATTTTCTTCACACCTTCTTTCAGGGTTAGTGACAGGGTGCCACAGCTATGGGACCCTGTGTCGGGCGAAATACGGATGTTAAATGAATACAACGAATCAGGGGGGCACACCGCACTGCCACTAAAAATGGAACCCCTGCAAAGCTGGTTTGTGGTATTTACCGGCAAGGTAGATCAACGTGTCAACAGGGGCTATGTGAAGAACTTTCCCGACCCAAAAACCATTGCAAATATCGAGGGCAGCTGGGTTGTGGAGTTTGTAAACAAGAATATAGGACCTGAAAGTCCGGTATTGATGACCCATTTGGAGGACTGGACCAATTCATCCGACGAAAAGATACGCCATTATTCCGGTACCGCATTGTACCGCACCACGTTTGTTGTTGAGGAAATTCCTGAGGCAGGCGACCTGTATCTGAACCTGGGCGATGTGGGTGTAATGGCCAGGGCAAAAATAAACGGGCAGGAACTGGGAGGCGCATGGATATATCCTTTCCGTATCCCAATCGGTAATATGTTACTGGTAGGGGAGAACTCATTAGAGGTGGAAGTGGTGAATACCTGGCGAAACCGATTGATAAAAGACGCCGGACTCCCCCGCGAACAAAGATACACCTGGGTGAATACCTCCGACGTCACCCCGGAAACACCATTGCAGGCGTCAGGGCTGAAAGGTCCGGTAACTGTAGAGTGGGTTTATAGTGAATAATAACTCAATTTTAGCGATGACGCTTAAACGCGACAGGGTTCTTCTAAACGATAGAATATGGATTTTACAGGGAAAACAGCCTTGGTTACCGGATCTTCCAGGGGAATCGGAGAAAGTATCGCAATCAGGTTGTCTCTTCTGGGCATTCATGTTGTAATTACCGGTAGGGATGCTGCGAAATTAGATGCACTGAAACACAAAATGCAGTCAAGTGGTGCCGAACCACATGTAATCATTGCCGATATGTCCAATCCTGCAACCCCTGAGCAGCTAATCCGTGAAACAATTCAGCGATTCGGCAGGCTCGACATACTGGTAAACAATGCCGGATATGCCGTATCCAAATCCTTGTCAACGACTGAGCCGGAAGAGTGGGACCGTATGATGGCCATTAATGCCCGGGGGCCTTTTTTCCTGTGCAAGGAAGCCATTCCGTATCTTCAAAAATCTGATTGTGCAACAATTGTAAATATTTCATCGGTAGTTGGCAGGCTGGGGTATGAGAAACAGGCGGCTTATGCCGCATCAAAACATGCCCTGATGGGTTTTTCCAAGGTGCTGGCCAGGGAAGTGCAGCCACTGGGAATCAGGGTGCATACTATTGCTCCGGGCGGGGTAGCCACGGATATGGTAAAAACCATGCGTTCCGATATAGACACGTCAAGCCTTATACAACCTGAAGAGATTGCAGATATAGTGGAATTTCTGCTGACATACAGGGGAAATGCGATGATTGACAATATCGATGTGCGCCGATCAAACGGGACACCTTTTGCCTGATACCACGTATTCGTGACTGAAGGCCTCTGTCTGATCATAAAGAATCTCAGCGATCTGCCGGCGAGCCCTGACCACCGGTTTTTGACTGTGGAGAGTTTGCAGTTAACATAAAAAAATGGTATATTTGATTTTATTTTCCCTAACAAACTATTACGCTGGAATATGAAACGACGAGATTTTATAAAAAAGACGGCAACCCTGGTGCCTGCATTAAGCCTTTTCCCTGCTGACTTATCTTCGATTACCAGGTCATCAGGGCCTGGACAAATGGAAAAGCGGATGTTTGGCAAAACAGGGGCCATGCTTTCGGTGATAGGTTTTGGTGGCATCGTAGTGAGGGATGCTACTCCGGAAGAAGCAGCCGTTAGGGTAAAGCAAGCCATCGATGCCGGGGTCAATTATTTCGATGTGGCGCCCGGTTATGGTGATGCCGAAATCAAGCTTGGCCCTGCTCTGGAGCCTTACCGGGCAAATGTATTTCTCTCGGATAAAACGAATAAACGAACACGCGATGAGGCGCGTGCAGAGCTTGAAGAATCGCTGAAGCGCCTGCGTACCGACTATTTCGACCTGTATCAGCATCATGGGGTTACCAGGATGGAACAGGTTGAGACCATTATGGGTCCGGGCGGGGCTATGGAAACCTTTTTGGAGGCTAAGGCAGAGGGAAAAGTTCGCCATTTGGGCTTTTCGGCACATTCGGTAGAAGCTGCGATGGCACTCATGGAGGCCTACGATTTCGACAGCATCATGTTCCCGGTTAACCTTGCCACGTGGCATTCAGGAAATTTCGGCCCGCAGGTACTGGCCATGGCACAGCAAAAAAATATGGGCATCATCGCACTGAAGGCAATGGCCAAAAGGCGATGGCTTCAGGATGCTCCTGAGAGGTCGCGCTATCCCAAGGCGTGGTATGAACCTTTTGCCAATGAGGAAGATATGCTTATGGGCCTCAGATTCGGATTGTCTCATCCCATTACCACAGCCATCCCACCGGGAGAAGAAAAACTCTTCGAAAAGGCACTGAAACTTCACCATAAGGCAGAACCTTTGACCAGGGCTGAGGCTGAATCAATGAAGCAACAGGCTAGTGCCTGGGAACCTATGTTCAAATACCCGATGTGATATCTAGTTGTTTTGCAGGAGCTTCGCAACCTCTTGGTGGTTATTTTGCAAAGCAAATGCTTCTGCTGTATCCCCGTCATCATCCGTTAAGGATGTATCTGCCCCATACTTTAACAGTATTTTCACTACTTCTATGTTCCTTTCGGCCGCGGCATACATCAGCGGTGTGAAATTCTCAAGCACTTTCTGTCTCTTGTTTGATTTCAAACATCGGACAATAAAATGAATTTACTGTCTTTTGTTTGATTTTTTATTATATTTGTAAATCGTAAGAATTAAGCGACTTGGCTAAAGAATTCATAATAGAACAACTGAAACTTAAATTTAAAGAAGAAAAATTCTTTAAAAGAGAATCCCTTTGGAATTTTTATCGAAAATATGATCCCGATCTAAAGGAATCTACATTTCGATGGAGAATACATCAGTTAAAGGCTAAGAAGATTATTATGCTAATAACTCAGGATCTTTTTACTCTTGATGTCAAACCTGTCTTCAAACCAGAGGCAGGAGAAATTGAAAGAAAAATATCCAAAAAAATTGGAAAGCAATTCCCTGACCTGAAGTATTGCATCTGGGCGACCAAATCTGTCAATGAATTTTCACTTCATCTTACGGGCAAATTTATTACCATTATACAGGTTGAGAAAGATGCATTGGAACCGGGTTATGAATTTTTAAAGAGTCAGGACATAGGGACAATATACTACCAACCCGATGAAAAGGAAATAGAACGATACGTTTTTGAAAAAGAACAGTCCATAATTCTACAATCTTTGATTTCAAAAGCACCTACGCAAACGGTCCAGAATATTTTAACCATTACACTTGAAAAAATGATAGTTGATCTGTTCTGTGAAAGAAGTTTATTCGTTGCTTTTCAAGGTAGTGAATTGGTGCACATTATAAATAATGCCTACGAACGGTACGCCATTAACTTTACGACTTTACTTCATTATGCCA
>SKYG01000126.1 GCA_007128045.1 Bacteroidales bacterium
AAACGTATAATTTATAGTCTTATATTTTTCTGTTTTAAATGTTTAGTTTGTATCCGAATTATTGAGTTCCCTCCTAAAATTACTGTATTTAACAAAACATGGTTGATAGTGTTCAATTCCGTTGTCAGGTGACCGTTACATTCAGACCAAAAAAAAAGGGCGTCAATGCTGACGCCCTTTTTTGTCTATTTGGGATTACCCAATTAATAGCTAGATTTTCTGAAGCCACCGCCTCCGCGGTTGCCCTGGCCGCCGCCGAATCCACCTCTTCCACCACCGCCGCCACCGCCGCGAGGTCTTTCTTTTCTTTCTTCGGCCTTATTGACCACGATGCTACGGCCATCAACTTCTGCTTCGTGCAGTTCTGCGATAGCTTTTTGCGCCGCCTCGTCGTCGGGCATTTCTACAAATCCAAAGCCTTTACTACGGCCTGAAAACTTATCGGTGATGATTCTTGCTGAGGTCACTTCACCATATTCCTCAAATAATTCCTTCAATTCTGCTTCTTCCAAGCTGAAAGGAAGACTTCCACAAAAAATGTTCATTTCGAAATGTTTGTTAAAAAAATAAAAATTACTGGCCTGTAAAGATAGGATAATTTTTCATAGAAACAACATCAACCATATTTTATTTAACACACAAGCTCTCAACGTAATGTTGCGGGTTACGAGTCGTGGGGATCCCGGTTTAACCGCAGAGTCACGCGGAGTGATTCGCAGAGTTACGCAAAGAACTGGTATAGGCCGGGCTTGACCTGTCCGAAAAACCCCGCAAAGTGGCACCTCGTAGGGATGACCTGTCCCTAAATGGTTGCCGGGTTACCAGGTTTTGTTGCATAGCACCCTGTCATCTCGAAGCGAAGCGAGAGACCCCCTACAGATTACGGGTTACCTGGTTACCGTGTTCAATTAATGGTAAGGTCGTTTACCGTGTATTTTTCAGGAATCTGAACAGTTCATTGTCTGTGGTCAGTATGATGCTGGTGTTTTCATCCAGCGACTTTTCAAGTGCTTCCATGGCACGAAGGAAGGTATACAGATCGCGCGACATGGCCGTGCGGTTGTACGCTGAGGCATATATCTCGGTAGCCCGCGCATCGGCACGGCCGCGTATCATCTCTGATTCACGGATGGCTTCAGACTGTATCTGGGCCAGGTCACGTTCCTTGTCGCCCTCAATCTTGCGGGCCTCTCCCTCGCCTTCGGAGCGGAACTGATCGGCAATACGATTCCGTTCACTGATCATGCGGTCGTACACGCGTTCCCGCACCTCCGCCACATAGTTCATCCGCTTGAAGCGAAAGTCTAGGATCACGATACCCAGGTCGGCGGTACGCTCGTTGGCGCGTTCCAATACCTGGGCTTCGATGGCTTCACGGCCCACAGAAATGTCTTCAAGGTGTTCAATATCTTCGAGATAGTCTTCATAGACTTCCGGTGTGCGGTTGGTAGATCGAACCAGGTCGAGCAGCAGATAGCTGGCAACGGCATTCCTGGTTTCGCCATCAAGGATGTCATCAAGGCGTGACTGTCCGGAGCGCTCATCGCGCAAGCGGATAAAAAATTGCAGTGGATCGACAATCTGCCAGCGGGCATAAGTGTCTACGTGCATAAATCGCTTGTCTTGAGTTGGTACCTGGTTTGGATCGCCATCCCACTTTAAATACCTTTTATCAAAGTATTGTACTTTCTGGATTAATGGTGCTTTAAAATTCAGGCCCGGGTTCAGGCGGGGCCCACCAACAGGTTTTCCAAACTGGGTTACGATGGCCTGCTGGGTCTCATCCAGAATAAACAGGCTGTTAGCACCCAATACGGCAATTACAAAAATCAGGATCAGTATGGTTATATGTTTGGTTTTCATGTTTTGTTTGTGTGTTATGGGTTATGAATTTGATTTTCTGTAGGGGCAACCCTTGTGGTTGCCCAGCTTATGTTTTCATTGCACATGTCATCTCGAGCGCGAGCGAGAGATCCCCCCGGAGTCTTGAGCCCTTACTGTGTTTGTCGTATGTTGTCAAGGTTTAGCAGCGGCAGTACGTTGTTGCCTTTTTCATCGACGATGACCTTGTTGCCGAGTTTGGGCAGGATGCGTTCCATGGTTTCGTAGTAGAGGCGTTTTTTCGTTATGTCGGGAGCCCTGACATACGCATCATATAAGGAGGTGAAACGGTCGGCCTCTCCGGTGGCAATGTTAACCCTGTTCAGTGCATAGGCTTCGGCCAGCTGGATGGTTTCCAGGGCTTCGCCCCTTGCCCGTGGGATAACCCTGTTGTATTCCGACTCTGCGCGGTTGATCAGAGTCTCTCGCTCTTGTTGGGCTTCATTCACAGCATTAAAAGATGGTTTTACCGGATCCGGGGGGTTCACATCCTGTAGTACGACCTGGTCGATACGGATGCCGTTCTCGTATTCGTCGCACATTCGTTGCAGAAGTACTTCTACACTGCTGGCTACCTCCTGACGACCTACTGTAAGGACTTCATTTACCGTTCGGTCGCCCACTATCTTGCGCATGGCTGCCTCCGACATGTCGTGCAGGGCGTCTTCAGCATCTCTGACCCGGAACAGGTATTTGTATGAGTCGACGATCCTGTATTGCACCACCCATTCTACATCGGCCAGGTTCAAATCGCCGGTAAGCATCAGCGATTCATCGCGGTAGGCATCTTTTGCGTATTGGCTGCGTACACCTGCCTGTACAGTCCGGAAACCGAACTCTTGTTTTAGCTGCCTTTGCACAGGTATCTTGTACATACGTTCCAGCCCGAAGGGCACGATATAGTTCAGGCCTGGCTGCAAGGTACGGTTATATTTTCCCAAAAAGAGGACAATGCCTTCTTCTTCGGGTCCCACTGTTTTTAACGATGTAAAGATGGCGATCAATACGAACAGTAAAATAAGAATCTTTTTGCCGTTTTTTTTGAATTGTTCCACAAATTTGCGCATTTGTATTTCCTGGTCAGTCATTTTTTAAAATGGTTTATTTGTTGATTTGTTGATTTGTTGATTTGTTTATTTGTTGCTGGTGGGTCAGGATACGGGTTTTCTTACGGTGTTGAACTTCTTGTATTCCTCATTGTCGATGATGTCTTTCATGGCATGAGCCACCCTCCATACTTCTTCGAAGGTATTGTAAAGGGCGACGGGTGCGATACGTATAATATCGGGGGTTCTGAAGTCGGTGATAATGTTATGTGCTTTAAGGGCTTCTGATATCCTCCAGGCTTCTGTCGGATGGTAAAAAGCCACATGTCCGCCGCGGCGTTTCTCCTCTTCGGGTGTGGCCAGGGAAAAATTGTACGGGGGGTCAACAAGCAATTCTTTAGCCAGTGCAATCAGGTAATTTGTCAGGGCGAGTGATTTCCTTCTAATAGGTTCAATTCCTGCCTTTTCAATCATCCTCAAAGAGCCTTCCATGGTGGCAGAACCTAATATTCCCGGAGATGATATTTGCCATCCCCCGGCACTTTGCTCATGTTCGAAATATGGTGACATGTCAAACTGCTTTTCCTTCTTAAAGCCAAACCATCCGGCCATCAATGGCTCACGGTGAAAGTGTTTTTTGTTTATGTATATAAACGCCGGACAGCCTGGGCCTCCGTTCAGGTATTTATAGCCACAGAAGGTTGCAAAGTCTATATCCCATTCACTGAAATGGTGTGGCACAGCACCGGCAGAATGGCTGCAGTCGAATCCAATGCTGATGCCCCGTTTGTGGGCCTCACCGGCAAGGTACTTTAAATCAAGCAACTGGCCGCTAGCGTACAATACAGAAGGTAAAAATACCAAAGCAACTTCATCTGTCATCATAGAAACGATACGGTCTTCATCAAGTGTATGTCCGTCGATGCCTGGTACAAGAACCAATTCTTTCTGAGGGTCCAGCTCTTTTAGCCTTATCTGACTTTGCAGGGCATACAGATCGGATGGAAAATTCAACGCGTCGGCCAAAATTTTGGTGCGCTTTCCAGAGGGCTGGTAAAAGGTACTGACAAGGGCATGGATATTTACAGTGGTACCTCCGGTAAGCACCAGCTCATTGGGTTCGGCGCCCACAAGTGGTGCTGCCATGTTGCCAACCTCTTCAGCAAACCAAAACCAGGGCCTCTGTGCTTCAAGCCAACCCCTGATGCCAAGGATTCTCCATTCTGTAAGCACCCTCTGCAATGATGCTTCCGCATCGGCACTCAACAACCCCAATGAGTTGCCATCCATATAAATGGTGCCTTCTGGTATGTAAAAGCGTTTCCGGTAACGAACAAGTGTATCGGTCTGATCCAGGTGTTTTGCGAAAGAGATATCTGTGTGTTGATGAGCCTGCATATACGATAAAATAAGTGGAGATGTGCTTGCGTATCCAAATATATGAAATATTGGTGAAAGACGATGCGTTCTGGAGTATAGATTAATATTTTAATAATGAACCCAATCCTAAAATGACTGGTCTTTTATGACCCGCAGATACTTCGACTCAGCGCAGCACAAGTTTCGCAGAAAAGTGCAGATGTTCACATTTGGTGGTGGTTTTCTGTTTTTTTAAGATATTCGTCAAAACATACTTCTCTAAATGCGGTTAAATTTGTCAAAGGAAAACAATCAGACCTTCAGACAATTAATAAACATGAAAAAAGGAATTCGCCCATACCTTACTTATGGTTTACTCTTGGTGATCATTTTATTGATATTATATCCCAAGATAAAACCATTATTCGTAAGTACAAACACTGCCCCTGGTGGCGGTGGACCTGGCATGCAGGGTTTTCAGCAGCGGGCTCTGATCGTACATGGCCTGGTGATTGCACCGGAGCTCATGGTTGACTTGAGAAACAGTACGGGAACATTGCTTCCTGATGAAGAGGTAGATTTGGCCTTTGAGGCCTCCGGAAAAATTGTAAGTATCAACTTCAATGAGGGTAAAGAGGTTAAAAAAGGTGACCTTCTTGCCAAGGTAAACGACAGACATCTTCAAGCCCAGCTTTTGCGACTGCAAGCACAACAGAGTCTTGCTGAAGAGCGTGAGTACAGGCAGCGTACCCTGCTGTCGAGAGATGCGATCAGCCAGGAAAGCTATGACCAGATTGTTACAGAGTTACAAACATTGGATGCAGACATCCAGCTGGTTCAAGCCCGCATCGCTGAAACAGAACTTCGTGCTCCCTTTGACGGGATTATAGGATTGCGATATGTCAGCGAAGGGAGTTTTGCGAATCCCAATACCAGAATTGCCAGGTTGATAAAAATCAGTCCGCTGAAAATAGAATTCTCTATTCCCGAAAGGTACTCCGGAGAGGTGACTACCGGCTACCCGATCGTTTTTTCTGTTGATGGGATACAGGAAAAATTTCATGCTGTGGTTTATGCGGTAGATCCTATGGTCGATATTCGCACGCGTACCATTTTGGCAAGGGCGCTTTATCCCAACCGTGACAATGAGTTAAAGCCTGGCCGCTTTGCCAACATTACCATGCAATTGTCAGAAACACCCGATGCGATTGCCATACCCACTGAAGCCCTGATTCCTGAAATGGATGGCGACAGGGTGTTTGTATATCGTTCGGGGAAAGCGTCTTCCGTTAATGTATTAACAGGGTTGCGTACAGAATCTCATATACAGATCATCAGCGGACTGGATTTCGGAGATACCCTGCTCACCACCGGAGTACTTCAATTAAGGCACGGACTTAATGTCGAGCTGGATACCGTTGTTACCCGCCACCATGAAACCCTGCAATCCCGGTCTGTAGGGGATCCCGATTCATCGGGATGACAGGTGCTATGCAACATATCCACAAACGCAACCCGGCAACGGGCGACCACAAGGGTCGCCCCTACAGAAAATCATCATAACCCGCAACCATGAGTCTTTCATCCATTAGCATAAAACGCCCGGTACTGGCTTCAGTGTTCACCATCGTGATCCTGTTGTTTGGCTTTATTGGGATGACTTACCTGGGGGTGCGTGAGTTTCCCAGTGTTGATCCGCCGATTATCTCTGTACGTGTTTCTTATCCGGGCGCCAACTCCGATGTGATAGAGACCCAGATCACCGAGCCCCTCGAACAGAGCATCAATGGCATTCCGGGAATACGGACACTCACCAGCGTAAGCAGTCAGGGTGGCAGTAGTATATCGGTAGAGTTTGAGTTGAGCGTGGATATGGAGACTGCCGCCAATGATGTCAGGGATAAGGTTTCTCAGGCACAACGCAGGCTGCCACGTGATGTGGATCCACCTACTGTCTCCAAAGCTGATGCCGATGCAAGTCCGATCATGTTTATCACCGTAGAAAGCGACAGGCGCTCTCTGCTGGAATTGTCGGAAATTGCTGAGCTGACCCTAATGGAGCGGTTGCAGACGATTCCCGGCGTTAGCATGATACACATCTGGGGGCAGAAGCGATATGCCATGCGGTTATGGCTCGACCCTGGAAAAATGGCGGGGTACGGA
>SKYG01000217.1 GCA_007128045.1 Bacteroidales bacterium
CCAGCTCATCCAGGATATCCTGTAAGGTGGGCAGTCCGACTTTCTCATCAACATAGTTCTCTAATCTGATCCTTTTCCTCAGCTTCTCATCTGTTATAAGACTTGGGATGTCGACCTGCAGATCGGCGGCCATTTTTTCTACCAGGTAATAACTTTCCGGGTGCACAGCACTGTTATCAAGAGGATTGTCGGAGCCTTTTACACGCAAAAAACCTGCCGCCTGTTCGAAGGCCTTTGCCCCGAAGCGTGGTACCTTCATCAGCTGTGCACGTGAAGAAAAAGCCCCGGAGGCATTCCGGTGAGACACAATAGATGCCGCCAAAGCAGGGCCCAGCCCGGAAACATATGTCAGCAACTCTTTGCTGGCCGTATTAACCTCAACGCCAATTTTGTTCACACAGCTCACCACCACATCATCGAGAGAATTTTTCAGAAGCTTCTGATCTACATCATGCTGATATTGCCCTACACCAATCGATTTCGGATCTATTTTCACCAACTCCGACAAAGGATCTGCAAGGCGTCTGCCAATACTCACTGCACCCCTTACGGTAACGTCATAGTCGGGAAACTCTTCCCTGGCCACGGCAGAGGCAGAATACACGGAAGCACCGCTTTCATTGACCATCACAGCCATGACATCCTTATCGAAACGTATGCCACGCACCAGATTCTCTGTTTCGCGACCTGCGGTGCCATTGCCGATGGCGATGGCTTCGATCTGGTAGGCACTCACCAGGCTTTGGATCTTATTGGCTGCCTGCCGGAACTGACTTTGCGGGGGATGGGGATAGATGGTTTCATTGTGCAACAGCTTTCCTTCCCTGTCGAGACAAACCACTTTGCAACCTGTACGGAACCCAGGGTCGATGGCCAGGATCCGTTTCTGCCCCAGAGGAGGAGCCAGGAGCAGCTGCCTGAGGTTGTCGGCAAATACCCTGATGGCCTCTTTGTCGGCCTGTTCCTTCAGCACATTGCGAACCTCAGTCTCCATCGAAGGTTGCAACAGGCGCTTGTAACCATCATGAACAGCCATTTTTACGTGCCCACTCGCAGGGGTAGCGCCCTTCACAAAATACCGCTCCAAAACTGACAATGCCTCCTCCTTATCAGGCGCAATGCTGATCTTTAAAAAACCCTCCTTCTCGCCCCTGAACATGGCCAGCAACCTGTGTGAAGGTGCTTTTCTGATCTTTTCCGACCACTCGAAATATGCCTGATACTTCTGACCTTCCACCTCTTTACCCTTTGCCACCGAGCTGATAATACGGGCTTCGTATTCGAAAAGCTTTCTCATCCGCGACCGGGCACTTGCATGTTCATTGACCCATTCGGCAATGATATCACGCGCCCCTGCAAGCGCCTCTTCAACCGATGAGACCTCTTTCTCTTCATCGATGTAAGCCAGTGCTTTCTCTTCCGGATCAAAGTTCGTTTGGCTGAATATCATCCTGGCCAGGGGCTCAAGCCCTTTTGCCACAGCTATGGTTGCACGGGTTTTGCGTTTGGGGCGATAGGGAAGGTACAGGTCTTCCAGCTCAGCCATAGTTGATGCAGCATTGATTGACGCCTCAAGTTCCGGGGTCAGCTTCTCTTGTTCCCGAATCGACGAAAGTATGGCCTCCCGCCGTTTGTCAAGCTCTGCCAGCTTCTCATGACGGTCACGGATAAAGGCGATCTGTTCTTCGTCGAGGGTGCCGGTCATCTCCTTACGATACCGGGCAATAAACGGTACCGTTGCCCCAGCGCTCAACAGCTCAAGGGTTTTTTCTACCTGCCAGGGCTTGAAATGTCCCTCCGAAACAATTTGTTGTATGTGATGTGATTCTATCATGACTATTTCTTATTTCGCGCTTAATTAAAAACTTCAACGTAATATGCAGTCAAAAAGTTGAGCCCATTCAAAAATCGACTGTTATTTTGTTTCATGGTTGACTCTGCGGTGAAAGGTCAAATTGATAAAGAAATACTTTGGTTGGTACGAAACGTCTTTCTATGGATTGGACTAAGCCCATATTGTTCTATGGCTGTTCTGTGCGCCATTGTTGGATATCCCTTATTCTTATCCCATCCATATTGGGGATGGCTCAGGTGTTGTTCCAGCATGTATGCATCACGGTATGTTTTAGCAAGAATTGAAGCAGCTGCTATCGCCAGATAGGTTCCGTCTCCCTTAACGAAACATTGATGCGGAATAAATTTATAGGGGATAAACCTGTTTCCATCCACAATAATGCAGTCAGGTTGCGGGCTAAGCTGTTCCAACGCCAGGTGCATGGCCTTGATGCTGGCTTGCAGAATATTGATCCTGTCGATCTCCTGGTGGTCAACCATTGCCACAGAACAGGCTATTGATTGTGTTTCAACAAGTGTGCGTGCATATTCTCGCATTTGCGGCTTCAGCAGCTTGGAGTCATTCAGGGCACCTGCCATCTCTTTGCTAACCACATCAGGAATAATTACTGCTGCGGCAAATACCGGACCAGCAAGACAGCCCCTCCCCGCTTCATCGCACCCTGCCACCAGACCCGAACCATAGTTAAACTGTAAGAGGAATTTGGACTTCATCACTAAGAAATATTATTTCACAGCAACACTCCTGACTATCTTAAATACATCAGTCTGATTTTGTGATACGACCTTCAGAATGTAAACACCCGGGAATAATCCCTCCACACTGATTTGATTGCTTCCGCCCTGTAATCTGCCACTTAAAACCTCCCTGCCTGACAGATCGTAAAACGTATAATACCGACTGCTATCGGAACCAAAATAATCATCAAGAAAAATATGAATATAATTGTTAGCCGGATTTGGATAAACCTTCACATCATCCTCCCTGACAATCTCATGAACGGACGTATCATCCTCTGTAAATTCCACGCGGATGGTGTGGTTGGAGGCGACATCCTCAAACAAGAAATATTCAACAGCACCCAGGCCAACACCGTCAACAATAACATCAGCGATCATATACCCATGATCGGGGGTCATGGAAAAAGCCTGACTGATACCGTCTGCCACCACCACTTCACCCGCAGGATCAATTGTTCCGTTTGTGCCGGCAGAAGCGGTTATGGTATACTGGTTCTGCGATAAGTATTCTCCGGTAAGAACAATATTGTCAAAACGATTATTGCCTGAGCTTCCATCGATACCATCGCCCAGAAATAATACCCTGAATTGCAGATTGGGGTTATTATTTGTAGCTTCTATGCCAGTCAGGTCAAAAGATTTCACGGTGTATTCTGTATCGATACCATACGCTTCGCCAATTCTTACCCATTCGCTCCCTGGGCTGATCCGGTAGTACAATTCCTGTTGTTGTGGTCCATTATTGGAACGATGAACGGCAAAGCTTAGCGTCAGGTTCTTATAACCGGTTGTAGGTGTTTCAAAGACCAGTTCACGTGTAGACGAAGGGTTGCGTACCCGAAGTGCATAGCCGGCATCCTGTTCCATATATATGTTGAGCCACGAGCCGGGAGAATAGCGATCCATGTAACCATCGCCTGTTCCCGGGTAGGTGATCCGGGCTGGTGATGTAACTGAATAGTCTGCAATGACAGGATCATTGAACTCATCCGCATCCGGGAGGTTATTAAAATGCCAGTAATGCACGGGGGTTACACCACCAATACGTGTAAACACAGCAGTCATTTCTATATCGCTTTCTGGTGTAAACGACATAATAGCAGAGGTCGAATCAGGCAACCCCACCCAATGGCTGAACTCAAAACCGGGAAGGGCAATAGCTTCTGCTTCAATCGGGATATCTTTAAAATAAACGCCCGCCCAGGGATACGGCTTCTGATCTACCCCTGGAGTATCAGCTTGTATCTCAACAGAGTTTATACGGATAAAGCCATGACGTTCATCCGACACATCCAACCCAATGGTTAGCTGTTGCTCTATGCCAAAAGCATGTTGCAGATGCGACCTCACAGCTGCCGGCCGTTCTTTTCCAAACGAAACGATATCGCTGGCTGTTTCCGGTGTTGCAACTGGCTGACCCCACCGGTCATAATGTTCAGAGATGGCATCTTCTATTTTGTTGTATTCTTCATCAACAATACGTGATACCCTGCCGGGATGAAATGCGGTGTTGATAAGGTCTGCAAACCGGTTTATGAAATAATGCCTGAAATCAGCATTTTCGAGCAGATTCCTTAACAATGCTGTTCTGGAAGCATTGGCAAAGGTGTAAGGAGGGTAGCCACCCCCACTTGGGTGCATGGCATTATGCAACATGTTGTAATTCACATACTGGTAGTTCATCGACATGTCGAAATCCCATATGGCATACCGCCATTTTCCATCATGGTAAGGTTCATCACCAGGGTCTCTGGCCCTCCACATCCGGAAATGCTTGTTTCCATACCAGTCACGATTGTTCAGGTAAATAAACATTATATTATAATCGACATAACTCTCCATATCGAGTAAAGATGCCATATGGTCATAATTGCCGGGAAGGCTCAGGTCGTTGTCAGCAGCAAAGCTGAACATATCCCGGTACAGTTCTATCTCTTCAGGTTCACCTTCATATACATTGCTCTCATTGCTCAGCCCTGCAGGTGCATCAAGCATGATCACGTTGTCGGGGTCAAGCCCGTAGAGATTGGCTACATAATGACGATCAAAGCGGTTTTTTGCGTAGGTGATGCCCCAAAACCTGGCATTATAAAACAAGGCATAGGGGCTACATCCCTGTGTTCCGATATTGAATTCCTGCATGAGCTGGATGGCCACCATATCTCTTTGGTGGTAATCGTGAAGGATCAGTCGCTTATAATCGTTTGCAGGCATCCCTGCAGGCTCCGCAATAGCATCTTCAATAAAAGGAAAGTTCATCATATTTTCCTCATCATATCGATTGCGGGCATATAGCCTTAGTCCTTTGATGGGATAATTCCGTGAAAAGTTGCCATGTATCCTGACACCAATATTTTGCGACAATTTTTGTTCGCCATCATTAGCAAACACTTCGATGTGCGCTGGTCGTTCCCATTCATCACCCCGCAGCATAAAGTTTCCCTGATACATGCGGTAATTAGTCGCCGTTCCTCCATTCATAAAGTATTGTTTACCTGGAACATATATACCTCTTTCGTATCCAAATATATTATCTGCTGCCGAAACTAATGAAACCACCGGAACGGGATAACGTTCTTCTGCTAATGAATCGACAAAAAATGACGTGGTGAAAACAGGGCCCAGGTTGCCTTCGTGGTATAAACGTGTCCTTACAACCGTCCCTTTGAAAATATGGTCAGTCGGCTTTCTCCACATGTAGTTGCCCGGTCCGTTTATATAGGTGGTGATGATCGTTGACAGGTCATTTTCATGACTTGTCCGGTCAACTATTGGGATAGGAGCGGAATACAAAAAGGTCTCGTTTTTTTGGGGAAGGTTAACGCTTTCTGCGGATTCACTGGGGAAAAAATAGTTAACCAAATAGTACTCACCCTGGCTGTTCAGGTTGTTTACATCCGGCTCGGAGCCATCGAGCGTATACAGGATCATAGCAGAATCATGGTCTGTGCTGACCTCCAGGTTAAAACTATCAGAATACCAACCTCCAGCATGGGATAGCTCTGGTGCTGGTAGAAGCTCAGAAAAGCCCTCTGTACTATTTCCGGTATTGGAAGCCGCAACCTCATGATTCACTACATGCTGTGCAGCAAGATGATAAATGCCACCAACAATCAGTAACAAGGGTGTAAGAAATAGTACTGATAACTTCACCAAATCAATATTTCATCAATTAAATGCAACCCATTGCCGGTATAACGGGCTAAGCAAAGGACAAAGGTAAGAAAAGCCCGGCAAAAACACCATTTTGCTTCATCACTGTAACAGGTTATGGATTTTACCGGCAATAGTAAGGCCTATTAATACGGTAAACAGTACCTCGGCAATCACTTTTCTGTCAATTTGATGAAAGAATCCTGCCAGGATAACCGACAGTGGTAAAAACAGCAGGCTTATATGAATCACTTCAAAAGCAGGAATAAAGAAAATGGCAAGCAATGATGTCAGAAGGAAATAAAAAAGCACCCATAATCGCTTACGAAGACGAATAGGTTTATCCGGTATATGTAAGAATATCATATGTGATACGGCCATAATAGACAAGCCTGCTAAAAAGCCATTAAATATTTTTGTAACTCCGGAATGGCTGTCCATAGACAGGTCAGGTAAGGCGACATGCAAAGGAAACTCAAAAAACTCTACCAGCAGGTTATCCGTTAAAAAGAGGTATAGGGCGAGAAAGAATACAGGCAATAACAGACCAATAGAAGCGGCCAAAAAGCTTCTAATATCAACAATATAAAATATAAACAAGCTGATTATCAACAGAATAAAAAATACCCAGGCAGGATAATAGAACAATCCTGCTATAGAGATCAGCATTCCGACATTGAACACCTCAAC